>DAOVNB010000119.1 GCA_030630425.1 archaeon
TCTTGATTTTGAGACGGGCGAACTTGTTTATGAAATGTATACTTATGGGGAGCAGACTGTTGTGATTCCTGTTGTTGATAAAAAATCCGGGTCGGGTGTAAACAGGCTTGCAGAAGAGCAGCTTAAAAAACTTCTTAAAAAACATATACCGAACCCAATAATAGAGATTGTTTCAAAAGATTCGGCCATTGTTCGTGTGACTCAGGAAGAAATACCTTATGTTATTGGAAAAAACGGCACCAATATAGCAAAACTTGAAGGGCTTGTCGGCATGAAACTTTCTGTTGAGCCAATCATATCTACGCTGAAAAAAGAGGCAGGTTTTGATATTTTTGAGTCCGGTGGGTATGTAGTGATAACGCTTTCAAAAAAATATACAAATCACACTGTTGATGTTTGCCGAGGTGATGATTATTTGTTTTCGGCGACTGTCGGCAAGAAAGCACAAATAAAGGTAAAAAAGAAGTCAGATATCGGGCGTTCAGTATTAAAAGCCGCAGCAATGAAAAGCCTTAAAGTTCTTGCAGGTTAAGATTCTATCGGCACTACATCCACCAAAAACATTTATAAATACTATTCTTCCTAATTCAAATGTCGGCAAGTCCGGCAATTGAACCAAAAAAAAACAGGTGAATAACATGGCAGAACAAACAGAATATGAAACAAATGTAACATTTCAGACAGAGAAGTCTGAGGAAATCAAATTCGGAAACAACAACTTTCTTGAAGTTGCACGCAAGAAAGCAGTAACCGGCGAAGGCGAAAATGAATTCGTATCAATTTCAAGAGGGTTTTTCACTCCTGAAGGCGAGAAGAGATTCAGGAAGTCAATCGCAATGCCCGTTGAAAAAGAAGTAGTTGACGGCGTTATTGACGCATTGAAAAAAATGCTTAAGTGATTTTAATCACATTCTTTAAAACCAAGGCCTTTTTACGGCCTTTGTTTTTATTTTTTATATTTAGTTAATTAATGGTTTTTTGGGTGGACCCGTAGCTCAGCTGGATATTTGCAAAAAGTTATATTTTTGTTAAACCGGAAAGAGCACTTGCCTCCTAAGCAAGGGGTCGCGCGTTCAAATCGCGCCGGGTTCGCCAACAAACTTTTTCTACGGGCTTTGAGTATCAAGCCGATTGTTGTATTTTTGAGCCCTAAAAAGTTTGAGCAAAAATCAGCGACTTAATACTTTGTATTAAGTCACTTGTCAGAGTCATATGGTATTTGTGAAATCGCGCACGTTTCAGTCTTTTTGGGCCATCAACAATTATATATTCTAAATAACTATATAGTATTATGAAATATGTTCTCTTGATTGTTTTTCTTCTTGCAATTGTATTTTTGCCTTTATCTTATGCGCCGGCTTCTGAAAAAATTGATTCTGCCCTTTATTCGTCAGATAAAGACAATGTGAAAGTTATCATCACTTTTGTTGATTTACCTAATGTGCAGAAAAAAGGATTGTTTGGAATTTTAAAAAATCAAATAACTATCAAAGAGGCTGTTAAAGAAAAGATCAGAAAACAGGGAAAACTGAAAAGAGAACTTTCATTAATCAATGGCGTTTCTGCGGAAATACCTAAAAGTATGCTTTTGGAGTTGGAGAGCGATTCGAATGTTTTGCGTGTTGAAGAAGATAAAAAAGTGCATGCATTTCTTCAGCAAAGCGGTCCTTTGATAAATGCGAATGATTCCTGGAATAAACAAATTACAGGCACAAATATCACTGGCAAAGGCGAGACCGTGTGTGTGATTGATACAGGCATAGATTACACCCATCCTGATTTGGGCGGCTGTTTGGGTGTGACGTGTAAGGTTGTCGGCGGATATGATTATGTTAACAACGATTCTGACCCAATGGATGATGAGAATCATGGAACCCATGTCGCGGGAATAATCGCTGCAAGCGGGACCGTTATGGGGGTTGCTCCTGATGCAAAACTTGTAGCGCTAAAAGTTTTAGATAGCGGAGGTTCCGGTTACGATAGTGATGTTATGGCAGCTATTGATTGGTGCGTTTTAAATGCCTTAACATATAATATTTCTGTAATTAGCATGAGTCTTGGCGGCGATGTGCAATATACTTCTTATTGCGATGGTTTACAAAGTGCTATGGCTAGTTATATAAATTCTGCAATTGCAAACAACATTTCGGTTGTTGTTGCAACCGGAAATGACGCAAATGATACTGGCGTTTCTTCTCCGGCATGCATTGAAAATTCTACGCGCGTAGGTGCGACATATGATGCGAACATTGGCAGTGCTCCTTTTTCTTCCTGTACTGATAGTTCTACGGCTGTGGATAAAATAACATGCTATACAAACAGGGGTGTGAATTTTACTGATATGCTTCTCGCTCCCGGAGGCGCAATATATTCCACAATAATAGGAAATACATATGATACTTATCACGGCACATCAATGGCAACACCGCATGTGTCCGGAGCATATGTTTTGTATCTTCAGGCATATCGGATGTTGCGAGATACAGTACCAAGGCCGAATGAGATAGAACAAACATTTAATGATACGGGTGTTTTGATTTATGATGCAAGCACGACAAAGAATTTTTCAAGAATAGATGCTCTTGCAGCAATCGAAAGCATTAAAATCCCGCCCAAAATAAATTATACCTACAATAACATAACTTTTGATAATTCAACAAATTTTTCAATAAATGAAACAGAATCTGTGTTTTTCAATGTGTCTTCCAATCAAGAGGCAAATTATTCGTGGTACAAAAACGGAACCCCTGTTGGTACAAATAATAATTACACGCTTTTTACAAATCTTACTGATTCCGGCAGTATGCTAGTTGAAGCACGCGCAATAAATCTGAATGGCACTGCAGCAGTTGCATGGAATGTAACAATTCTTGATGTTCCTTTGAATATAGTGGATTTTAATCCGGTAACAGATGTTACTGTAGATGAAAACGAAACCTCTTTTTTCAATGTCACGACATCTAGAAATACGACAATAAACAATTGGTTTGTGAACGGAACATTACAAAATGAAACAATGCAGAAGTTCAATATTTCGTGGACTTTTGACAATTCGTCTGTTTATGAAATAAACTACAACGGCACAGATGGAATTGACAATGTTTCGATTGTCTGGAGTGTCAAGGTATCGAATATAAACCAGGCACCTCTGATTTTCATTTCAAACATATCGCAGGAATTACAGAATCAGACTGTTGTGGATTTGTTGCTTAATGCAACAGACCCCGACGGCGATGAGTTGATTATAACTTTAAATGACATAAACATAACTGTAAACGGGACAATGCTTATTTTTAATTATACAACAACGGTTACAGAAAAACCTGTATTAATAATTGTAAATGACACAAATCTTACTGCAAATACAACATTTTATGTAAACATAACGGATACAATTGCGCCGAATATAACTGTAATCTTACCGGAAAACAAAACATACGGCACAACCACGATAACTTTGAATTTCTCTTTTGATGAGGAAGTTGCATGGTGCGCGTATTCAGTTAATGGAACCGCAAATGTAACAATTGGCTGCGGGAATGCCATAAATCTTACAGTTGTTGAGGGCAATAACAACATAACGCTTTTTGCAAACGACACTTTAGGCAA
>DAOVNB010000063.1 GCA_030630425.1 archaeon
ATAAAAAAATTATATATTCTACAAAAACGCAATTATTGATAGGTGCGCAAATTTATGGAACTCTATTACTCATACGAAAATGTAAATCTATTGATAATCCTTATTGGAGCAATCCTGATACTGCACATGGTAACCCTTAAAAAAATAAAGAAAAGAACAGTCCTTTTTGCAAACTACGAACTATTGGAAAAGGCAATGGGTAAAAAACTCTTCAGAAAAAACTATATCCCCTTAATTTTACGCTCTATGGCAGTTCTCATGATAATTCTTGCAATATCAAACCTTACAATAACCGTTGTTATGAATGTGGCTGATGTCGATTTTGTCCTCGCCTTAGATACCTCACCCACAATGAGCACTTCAGATAACGGTAATTTCACACCAAACAGGTTAGGCGCTGCAAAAGATTCAGCCATAAGCGTTATGAATTCTGTGCCTAAAGGAACTAGTTTCGGTCTTGTAAGCTTCTCAGGGAAAAGTTACAGGAAAAAAGAACTTACCGACAATCATGATGATCTTAAAGACTCTATAAGGTCGCTTGGTTTTGAGGGTCCTGCAGGAACAGCCACAGGAGATGCGATAATAACCGCATCAACAATGATTGCAAACACGACAAAAAAGAAGGTAATAGCTCTTTTGACAGATGGGGAATCAAATGAGGGGGTTTCTGTAAACGAATCACTAAAATATGCCATGAATTACAACATAATCATCCACACAATAGGCATTGGCCCGAGAAATGAAACAGAAGCAAATGCCTCAATTGAAATCCCGGAATACCTTAAAGGCAAAAATGCCACAACATACAGCATACCTCTTCTTAACGAAAATGCACTTATGGACATTGCAAATAAAACCGGTGGAAAATATTACTATGTAACAAACGAAACAGAGCTTGACAGCGCATTTTACGGGGCTGTATTGCGGGCAAACTCGATTGAAATAAACGCAAGAAAATGGGCGCTTTTGTTCGCGATTTTTCTTCTGATGATAGAATGGGGCTTAGGCGCTACAAAATACAAGACAATACCTTAAAAATTATCTTCCTGCCCCCCACATCTCAAACCACTTCATAAGTGATTTTATGAACGGGTCATTTGTATAATACTTAATAAACCCTGCCTTGCTTCTGTGAAATTGTGTTTCTACATCCTTTTCCTGGAAAGCGGCCATACGCTCAAATTTTTCTTTCACCTTATCGAGATTAGCTTCACTAATATGTCCGGAAAAAGGATCTGAAAGCCTAAAATGACCTGCCCCTTCAGGCAGGAACGAATCCCTTACATCCCTTAGCATTATGCCTAAAACCCCATCAAACTTGGCAGAAGCGCTTTTAAGGGAGTCTTCCCAACCGTCACCGCAGGAAATAAAATCAGACACAATAAAAAGCATTGTCCTGCTGCGCCCTATTTTTACAGCAAAATCAATTGCTTCTTTCAAATTTTTTGAGCCGCCGTATTTTTTCTTATCAACAAGGTTCTCTAACACTCTATAATATTGAACCGATTCTCTTGAAGGCGGAATAAATTTATGCACTTTTTCATTAAACATGGCAAGTCCTGCATTGTCTCCTGTCTCTATTGCAGCATAAACTATTGTTCCTGCAAGAATTGCCGCGTATTCACTCTTAAGCTTATCCTGTGTCCCAAAAAGCATGCTTGCGGAAGTATCAAGAAGCACAAGCACATCTAAATCCCTCTCTTCCTCGTATATTTTTACATAAAGCTTATCCACTTTGCCTGAAGTCGACATTCTTGCAGACACTTTCCAGTCAATCATCTTAGCGTCATCTGTTGGCATATACTTCCTGATGCCTGCAAACTCAACACCTTGTCCCCTGAAAATCATCTTGTATTTAAGTACAAAACGAAAAATATCTATCAGTTTCTTTACATTGGCATCCACTTCCTGCATAAGTTTTTTTATCTCAGGAGGAATGCCCTGTGATTTTCTTTCAGAATCCGCATTTCCCGCATTTTCATGCTCTGTGTTTTTAGATTTTTTTCGCATAAGAATTAGTTGGTTTGATGTAATATTTATAATTTCTAAGGAACCGGCACTTTCTTTAAAATCTCTTTTATAATCTCATCAGTGCTAAGCTCAATAGCTTTTCCTTCATAATTCAATATGATCCTGTGGCGAAGCACACTGTGGGCGACATTTCTTACATCTTCGGGGATTACATAGGACCGCCCTGCAAGAAATGCCGATGCTTTGGCTGTAATAAAAAGCGCAATGGATGCCCTGGGCGAGCCCCCCCAGTCAATATACTTGCCATATTCAAGCCCATAGCTTTCGGGATTTCTTGTGGCATCCACTATCTCCACAATATATTCCTTAATCTCAGATGCAAGATATACTTGTTTTACAAGCGACTGAATTTTCGGGAAATCCGCGGCGTCAAAAACCGGCTTTATGTCAACAGCCTCAAAATTTTGGGTCATGGTGTTGCTCTCGACAATTATAAGCTCCTCTTTTTTTGGAGGATAATTTACAAACACCTTAAATAAGAACCGGTCAATTTGCGCTTCAGGCAGTGGGTATGTGCCCATCTGCTCTAAGGGGTTCTCTGTTGCAAGCACAAAAAATGGCTCATCTAAATGGAAAATCTCTTTTCCAATAATTACCTGCCTCTCCTGCATCACCGAAAGCATCGCAGACTGTACTTTAGGCGGCGCCCTGTTAATTTCGTCTGCCAAAAGAAAATTTGTAAAAACAGGCCCTTTCACAGTATAAAATCCTTTTTCAGGACTGTATGCAGTAATGCCTGTTATGTCTGCAGGAAGAAGGTCTGGAGTAAACTGTATCCTCTGGAATTTTGCACCCTTAACCGTGCGCGCCAAAGTCATTACAAGAAGCGTTTTTGCCAATCCCGGAGCACCTTCAAGAAGTATATGCCCCCGCGAAAGCATGCATATTATAGTTGCATTTAAAACCTCTTTTTGGCCTATAAAAACCTTGCCTATTTCTTCACGCAAGATATCTATCTTAACCAGATACTCCTCGATTTTATGCTGAAGCTCCTCAAGTTTTTTATCATCCATCAAAAATCACGCAACTTTAGTTCCCCAAGTACTTTAATTTATATATAGGCTGTGTATATATAATTTATGGCTTGTAAAAAAACAGGCAAAAAATGAGGTGTGATTATGGCAGAAAACAAAACAGCACAAAAAGAAGAGGAAATAACAAAAATATTTCAGGATGTGCGTGGTGAGGTAACAACCATAAAGCAGGAAAAAACAGACATTGAAGGAAATCTTGACAAGATAAAGACAGACCTTAAAAACATCCAGCTAAAAGAGCTTGAGCTTCGCGACCTTATTGCTGAATTCGCAAACAAGGAAGGGCGGCTTAATGCAAAAAGGATTGGTGTTGAAAAAAAGCTTGACAGCATAAACTCAAAACTTGAAAAGCTTTCAAAAATACAGAAAGACCTTTCAGAAGTATGGGCTTAAAAGCTTTTTTTAAGTCCCTTCTTTAGGGCATCTTAGTTTTTACGCCCACTATCGGGTATTTTTCATGAAACGAAAAAACACAATAAAAGAATCAGATATAAGAAAAAACAAATTGATTAGTGAAAAGCATACATCTGCAAAGCCCATAACCAACCCGCGAATAAAAAAAATAAAAGCGACCATGAACCATGTAAAAAGCGCGCACAAAAAGGGGCCATCACCCGAAAACGCTGATACTTCAACAACAGAAAAGCTTGAAAAAACCATTGAACCTAAAAAAAGAAAAATGAAAACTTTGGTAAAAAGGGCAGATGATGAAAAAAATGAAAAAGCCCCTAAATTAAGCCAGATTCTTGAAACAGCAAGAAAAGAAAACAACATTTCCGAAGAAACAAAACAAGTTTTTGAAAAAGATGTGCGGGCATTAGATCTTTTGTTCCGGGACGGCGTAATTAATTCAACAACCCTTGAGAGAACCAAGCAAAAAATAGCCATAAATATCAAAAATGTAAGGGCATTGCGCAAAAGAAAAATGAAGAAACAGGAATTAGAAGACCTGCAGAAAAAAATAGATGATATGATTATGCAAACCATGCATGCCGGCTATTTCTCAATAGACACACAAGAAATAAAACAAGACTTAGATGCACTTAAAAAAACATACGAACAAGGGCTTATATTTAAAGGAGAATACGAAACAAAAAAGAAAATGCTTGATGAAAAGCTCCAAAACCAGGATTTGATTGTATCAAAAATAGATACCGTATTTGAAGAGTACAAAAAAGGGATAATAAAAGAGATTGATGAGCGGGAAAGAAAAATAGACGAACTTAATAACACAGGCGATGAAGGAGAAATAAAAGAGCCCGCTCCAAACGGCTTTTTCTCAAAAATCAAAGGCCTTTTGTTCAAAACAGGTGCGGGAGCGAAAAAAGAGTACGAAGATGATCCGGCATTAAAAAAACTGGACGAAATATTCCGCAAAGAATTAAGCGCTTCAGCAATAGCAGATATGGCATTTGTTGTAAAAGGAGTCATAGAAAAAAAGATAGGCTACAAAGAAGAGTTTACAAACGAAGAGCTTATAAAAAACATATCACCCCTAAACATAAAATCATCACTAAAAGACCGCATAACTTCATTTTTCAAGCAAATCACAAACGAAGAATACACGGGAAACCTAAAAGAAAACAACATCCCAAAAACATACAAAGAAGCAAGAAGCATCATGATTGAAATAGAAAAGCTTGAATTCGACAGCAAAGAAATACAAGAAACACCAAAAGAAGAAATAACAGAACCCAAAAAAGAAGAGCCAAAGCCTGAAGAAAAACCGAATGAAGAAACAACCGAGCCAAAAGTAGAATAGCCAAACAATGAAAATGAGCCGAAGAAAGGCATATTAGATAAGATAAACAACTTTTTCGGGGTATAGCCAATATGGCAAAGCGATACATTCACGAAAGGCATTATGACGAATACCTGATTGCCGGCATCATATCATTCAATATCATCGCAGCATTCATAGCCCCTTTTTTCCACGAATTATTTCATGCGCTGGTCCTTGAAATTTACAATTGCGGATATTGGACAGAATTTCATTTATCA
>DAOVNB010000154.1 GCA_030630425.1 archaeon
AGAACAAATGATTGGGGGGAAATTAACAATCAATGGCGATGCAGGAAAATACCTTGGTAATAAATTGTGCGGGGGCAAAATTATTGTTACTGGCAGTTGTTATGAAAGGCCGGGATATCGTATGCGTGGCGGATAAATAATTATTAAAGGATCTTGTGGGGGGCATATTGCTCCTTTTGCAAAAGGCGGCACAATAAGATTGTATGGCGACTATAGTGGTATAGACCCTACTTCGAATGCTACGGTATATTATAAGGATATACTTTTGGAGCGGTCTGAAAGAATCGTGGCGTAATAAATTCTATGACTGAGTGTTCTAACTCCGTAACCCAATAGAACCTACAAAATACGAAGGTTTATATAGTTTATTTAGTTATTAGTGATAAAAACAAAAATGGTGATATTTATTTGCGGCGGAGAGGATGCTTTAGGCGTATTTGCACTAGGAACTCAGGAACTCTCATTTCTAACTGAAGATACTCCCACCGAGAAAAGCAATAAAAATACACAAAAGCCGCCTTATTTAGGCGAAAATACAGTATATCGCCAAGGCGTTGTATTGATTCAGGAAATTGACGGCTCAGTAGAAGAAAAGACTCCAACAGGATACCAAATAAACCAACTGGGTTCTTCGCCATATTGGTTTTAAATTATTAAAAATATTCCCTTAATTCTTCCGCGACCATTTCGGGGATTGTGCTTATCACAGGCTCTTTGTGAAGTAGTTCCATGAATCCCTGGTCTGTTGTGTAATCATCAACCATGAGCGATCGGGAAACAATCCGTATGTTCAGATAGAAAAAAGATGATAGAGACTCATTAAGCGGCGCTGAGTTTATGACCATATTTACACTCCTGACACCTTTGGCATAAAGCCCCCGCAATACTTTTGCGATACCGTCGGCAATCCCTTCAATATCATGGCTGTCAAGCTCTAAAAAGGATGACTTTCCGCAGACTATACCTACAACCTCGTTGGCGCAGGAGGGCGCAAACGAAGCATGCCAATACACGCTTTTTCCTGTTTTTCCGATATACCTTTCCTCGTCATTGTCAAGCAGGTCCTGCCAGAAATTGGAATTGTTGTCATGCGAATATTGCCAGCTTTTTTTAAGCATGTCGTCAAGGCCGTTGTCTGCCCTTTTATCCACAATTGGCTGTATGTGCGGATGAATCAAAGATGCAGCAGCAGGCATAAGATAATTGAAATTAAATGAAGCAAACCGTGCATTAGAATCATACTCATAAACTTTTTTGAACCACTCTATTGTTGTTTCAAGGGCGTTTTCCCAAGTGCGCGCATCAAGATTGTTAAGAGCGACAAAATGCTTTTCTTTAAGGACACCCACGCCGTGGTATGGCGAAAATGGGAAAAGGTTTGGAAAAAGAACAAACTGACCCTTATGAAGCCTTCCTTCATGGCTTATGTGCTTTTGGTGTTTTGGTGTTTTTTTATTGACATTTGCGGGGCAGAAAAAACAGTTCTCTGTCTTTTTTGCAATAGCCTGTATTTTTTTGTCAACCTCTTTTAGGGTGCCGTTGTTTGTGTGAGGCCTTTTTGCCCGGTCAATATTTATCCTGCACCAAGAGCCTAAAAGCGGGTGCTTCCTAAATTCTATTGTCTGCTGAGTGTGTGTATAATTTGCTTTTGGGTCTAGAAATTCTGACGTTTCCTTGTACTTGTAGAATTCAACCATTTATTTCCGCCACCCAGGACATAAGGACTTCTGCAGGGTTTTTCGCGCAAACTATTCCTGATGCTACAAGAACCCCTTTTGCGCCCAATCTCATTGAAATTTCTAAATCTTTCCGTGTCTTTACCCCTGCACCTACAAGAAGCTCTGTTTTTATTGTGGTGAGCCGTATTTTCTTAAGGCATTCAGTTATTACTTCCGGCTTTGCTGTTGATACTGAAATATCCCCGCCTATAAGCTCGGGCGGCTCAAAAGCGATATAATCCGGCTCAAAAACAGCGACTGCTTTTGCCTGCGCGGCATCAGCAACACATACAACAGTTGTGAGCTTGAGCTTTTTTGCCCGCTCAACGGTCTTCTCTATTGTATCCATTGGCACCTGGTGCTCTGCGTGATTTATAAGAACTCCCGAAGCTCCTGCATCAACAACACTTTCAGGAAGAATAAAACCTGTGTTTGCGCCCGGACCAATCAAGTCCATGTGCTGTGCAAAGACAGGGGTTTTTGACACTTGGGCAATTCGGTATATGTCTGCAGTTTGGACTGCTGCAATTACATCAACCCTGTAATTTAGATACACGGCCTCAAGGGACTTTACAAGAGCAGATGCTTTAGCGCCTGTTGTTTCGCTGTACGCCTTAAAATTGATTATGATAAGCGGTCTTGGTGTTTTCATGAAATATATTTTGTATTACGGAGTATATAATGATTACGGATTTGGGTTATAGGCTCAGTGTGCTTTTAAGATTTTCTCATTCATGTCATGAAGCGCTACAATAAAAAGAGATTCGCTCCAGCCTAAAGGATTGTTTTCATTGAATTTGGGCGAATTTGAAAAATAAAGCTCGGGTATCCCTTTAGATGTTTGGGTATTCACCATTTTATCCAAAAACGATTTTGCTTTTCTTTTATTCCCCATGCGCTCATAAATTATTGCAAGCCAGCTTAAGCCAAATGTCCATTCCGCCTCTTCGCTGTAGCCGTCAGTGTTCTTATTGTAATAATGGTCGTTTTTATACCGTACGACTCCGTGCTCGCGCAAAAGAAAATATTCAACATTTTTGAGTATTGTGTCTCTTTGTTCTTTTGTGACAATATCATAAGGATATATCAAAGAAAGAAGTGAAAGGTCAACAAATTTTCTCCCTGATTCACGCGGAAGCAGATGTTTTAATGTGTTTCGTCCTTCTTTTATCATGCGGTCCGGGACTTTGATTTGCGCAAGATTTTTTATGGACTTAAGGCCGGAAACGCATGCTCC
>DAOVNB010000163.1 GCA_030630425.1 archaeon
TCCCAAAGTAAAATATATTTTGTTTGAATCGAAACTATCTTCAATACTTTTTGCCTTTTCATCAATCCATTCTTTTGTAATCCATTTATGATTACATATAAGTCCTGTATCATAGCTGTAAACAAGATTTTTCTCTGCCCAGGGGTCAAAGGTTTTTAACTTATACATTGCTTCCATTTCTCTTGGATATAAGCGGTCATCCGGTATCAACATGTTTTTCCACACCCATGTTGTGCTCAAGTTTCTTGATACAGCGCTTCCCGGCGAGTTAAGAAAGTGCACAGAATAATCTTTGCGTTTATCTTTTATGTCTGCAACTTCTTTTATCATACGATGCCGTGCAATTATTGGCTTTAGCCATTCTCTATACTCAGAAAGTGTTTTTTTCCTGCTTTTAATCAATATATCCATCCTTTCGAGCCTGCGCTCAACTGTGCTTCTGAAAACTTCAAGCCATTGGTTATATGCATTAAACTTTGTCTCAAGCATTCTTCTCTCAACATCCGGAAGGTCTTGAAGTTTTCCGGTGTTAATATCTTCCAGAGAACCCATCCTGAAAAAATCATCAACAACTGTGGGCATTATGTTGTTATTTCTCATAAAAGCCAAGGAGAGCCTTCCTGCCCCCTGGCCTGTTCCGCCCACATGAAAATCCACCTGGTCTACAAAAACACTTTTAAGGCGAAGATTTGCCTCTCTTTTTTTCTTAGCATCAGGGCTTTTAAGCTCATCAAGATATTCCTGAAATTCATCGTATTTTCTTTTGTCGTGTTCCACAAGCTCTAAATCTGCAATAGATTGTGAAATGCTCGCCATTCCCTGCTTTATTTTACCCTCAAGCTGCTCTTTTTGGGCAGTCACAAGCTGATAATACTGCTGGTGGACCGGGCTTACTTCAATTGTCTCTTCAGGCTTTGCAGGATTCCAATTGTCTTTTGGAAGCTCAAACATAAGGCTGTAGTACATTCCCATGATTCCGCCGGGAGCGGTTGTAGGATTCAATATAATTTTTTGCTGGTCTTCTGCCTGAACAATAAAGCACGGACCCATATTCTTGTTTCCAAAAGAATTCGGGCTTTGGCCTGTTGTGTTTCCAAGCTCACTGTCTGAAAGAACAAATTTTCCCATAGATTAAGTTTGGGGGGATGTTATATATTAAATTTGTTACAAAATCTTAAAACATGAACCAATAAAGTCCCAGAACAAGCATGACTATTCCAAAAAGCATGCCTAATACCGACATATCCCCGCCCTGGTGAGAACCGGAATCAGGAAACTTGAATGTGAGCCAAAAACCGAATACGGTAAGCACAAACCCATAAATTTTCCTTTTGACTATTTCTGCAGGTATGAAATAAAATATAATATAAAACCCGCCGAAAATCAACACCAGGCCCAAAATCATTATCGGATAAAGTGATTTGTCTGTAACGCCTTCACGGTCAACTATCCTATAGAGCATCATAACTCCTAATGCTATAATCAACCCAGCAACAATTACAATCCAATCCATATAAATCTTACCAAAAGACTATTTGTGTACAGGTTATATAAAAAGTTTATATATAAGCCCCACACATATTCTTATACAGCACGAAATAATCCTTTTATATGGAGGCAATAAAATGGTTTGGGCACGAACAAAACTTACAATATTTGACAATATTTTTGAACCTCAGAAAGACATTCTTATGAATTTTACAGGCCCTCATCCTGAACGCCTTTACAATAGGATACAGGCACTATTAAAAGAAACTTTTGAAGTTCCGGACAGCAAAATACAGGAAATGTTCTACACATGGGAGACTGTTTCCGGCCAGGATAAGTTCAAGGTGCGCTGGAGGCTTGTAAAAGACTATGATATCTACAGCTACCTTCGTTTTGATGTTGTGCTTTCAGGCTCATCGGCCAATAATTCAGGGCATGCTTCAATTATCCTAAAGCCGCGTTTCATAACAGAATATCCTCAGGATACCATAATACAGCAGTCAATACTTTATGAAATGGCGCGCCGCTTTTGGCACACCATATTTTATCACAGGAAAAGAATGGAATGGTTTGAAGAAGCAAGGCACCTTTCAGTCCAATATCAAAACGGAATTAAACAATTTTTTGAAGAGTTGAGACATGGTGGCAGCTAAAAAAGAGAAAAAAATAGAATACAAAGACGAGCTTCTATCCGGCCAGGATGTCATTGTGATAAAATTCAAAGGCAATGACCCTTTCGGGAAAATATGCAAATCAATTGAAGGTATTGTAAGACAGACTCTTGAAATAGACGCCCCTAAATTCTTTGAAAAATATATTGGCTGGGATTTAACTGACGGCACATTTAAAGGCCGTTGGGAAGCAAGAAAACCGGGCGACCGCTGGACAAAAATGTATATAAGTGTATGGTGCTGGGGAGAACAAAGCCTAAAGGACAAGAACGGCTGGATGAACTTAAAAATAAACGCCACAATAGATACAAAACTATGGTATCATCACAGCATCCAAAAAAGCCTTTGGTGGACTTATGCGTATGCATTCTACAACCGCCACAGAAGAAAAATGTGGGAAGAATACAGGGATTATCTTTTTGAAGTAGAAGAGAGAATAAGAGAAGAGCTTGGAATTTCAAGAAAAAGCCCGAACCAAGCGCATGCTGCGGGTTAATATAGTCCCATAAGTTTATGATTTTTAAGATATATTAAGACCCAATCAGACCAAAACTTCGTCTTCTTTGTGTTTTTCAGATGATTCATTATCTGTTTTTGGCGCGTTGGTTCTGTCTGTTTCTTCAGGCAATTCCAGAGATATTCCATCTTTTTCCATAAGGTCTAAAACAGTCTGTTTTTCCTTATAATACATGGATAAATAACGGGCAACTTCATGAAATGCAA
>DAOVNB010000040.1 GCA_030630425.1 archaeon
CAACATGGGGAAAGTCCGTAGTAGAGCGCCTTGCTAAAGACTTGCAGGCAGAGTTTCGGGGCATCAGCGGGTTCTCGGCACGAAACATCTGGTACATGCGCAACTTTTACACCACTTATGCAGGAAATGAAAAACTGCAACCAATGGTTGCAGAAATTAGCTGGACGCATAATCTGACAATCATGGAGCGCTGCGAAGACGATTTGGAGCGCGAATTTTACATCCGCATGACCAAAAAGTTCGGCTGGACAAAGAATGTGTTAATCCATCAAATAGAAAATCAGGCTTACGAGAAAACGCTTCTTAACCAGACTAATTTCGGGCAAACATTGCCCCAGAAAATACGCAATCAAGCAAAGCTTGCAGTCAAGGACGAATACACCTTTGATTTTCTGGAGCTTGGCAGCGAACACAGTGAACAGCAACTAGAGCATGCCCTCATTGCAAAAGTCGAAAAATTCCTTCGGGAAATGGGTGGACTGTTTGCTTTTCTTGGCAGCCAATACAAGCTTGAAGTCGCCGGCGAGGAATACTTTGTTGATCTTCTTCTATATCACCGCGCGCTAAAATGCCTCGTGGCAGTTGAGCTAAAAGTCGGCAAATTCCTCCCTGAATATGTCGGCAAAATGCAGTTCTATCTTGCACTGTTGGACGACGTTGTCAGGCTAAAGAATGAAAAGCCTTCTATCGGCATAATCCTTTGCAAATCAAAGGACAAAACAATAGTAGAATACGCCCTGAAAGATGCGAATAAGCCGATTGGTGTTGCAGCATACAGGATTGTTTCAACCCTGCCAAAAGAATTGAAGAGCCAGCTTCCATCACAAGAACAGATTGCAAAGCTGCTTAATGAGTGTAGTAATCGCCAGAATAAACATAATGGGGGAACCGCATAATTTAAGTTTGTAATCCAAAAAACGTGGCTAAGTCGTTACTTCCGCATCCGACCGTTTTTCGGCAAATAGAACCACCAACCAACCGCTGCCATCCTGTAAGCTGCCGGAGGCATTTTTCTTTTGATCAAACTATTTCTTTGCGAGCCATCAAACCAATAGGCGGCGAAGGAAAGAAAAGTTTGCATTAAAGCCCATGATCTTCAACTAACTTCTGAAGAGCATCGTAGTCGTCATGGCGTTTGGTTAACTGTATTGAAGAATCAGAACTCGTGTATCGTACATGTAATTGTCCTTTACGATCAGATATTTCTAGAGATGTGTCTTGTAACAAAACAGTATCCACCATCATTAGTTTTCGCCAATCACGATACATTAGCACAATGGCATCCAGAGATTCTCCATCAGAATCTACTGTTTCTGTGCCGATGTAGATGCCCTGTACGTCGTTTGATGGCTTTCTATAACTGTTTATTAATACAACAGACTCTTCTTTTCCTTTCAAAAGATTAAGTATGTCCTGTTGATCCATAATAGTACACGGGATATAAAAGTTAAATGCATTTATTTTTTAGTAATGAGCTGTGGTTTATGGACGGATTTGCAAACGGTCGCAATCAGGAACTTACGCACTCTTCGTTTTCCGGCAAACAAAACAAATCAAGAAATGCGCAAACAATTTACTCAAGCCCGGACTATTATGCATTTTTCGGATGATAGCCTATATCATAATATGTTAGGAAACCCTAACAAACAAAGGCTTTAAATACTTTTGTTAACAATACCTAACAATATGGAATTGAAAACCAGGGAAGACTATCTTCGCGCAATGTACGAAATTTATGAAAAACAGGATTCCGAAGAGAAAGGCAAAGGCATAAAATCTGTTGATGTTGCCACGTTTCTCGGCGTGTCCAGGGCAAGCGTATCTGAAATAAACAGGAAACTTGAGAAAGAATGCCTGATAGAATCCGAAAGATACACCAAAGTCCGGCTCACTGAAAAAGGCTTAAAAGAGGCAAAAAGAGCAGTATACAGGCACCGCGTCATTGAAGTGTTTTTGGTGAAAATCCTGAAATACAGCTCAGAAGACCTGAAAGTGGAGGATGAAACGCACAGGCTTGAGCATGCCTTTTCAGAAGAATCAATAAAAAGGCTGAACAATCTTTTGCAGAATCCGAAACTGTGCCCCCATGGTAAAAAAATACATAAATAATTTTTCATAAAGGGTTCTATCCTAAAAGTCATCTAGCGCTGTTCGCAAGTACGTCCTCACAGGAAAGAACAAACAAAAGGCAATAATATGAAAACAACACTAAACAAGCTGGAACAAAATCAAAAAGCGCGAATTGTGTCTATAAAAGGCTTGGGAATCGTACACAGAAGGCTGCTTGATATGGGCCTGGTCAAGGGAGCCATGATAGAAGTTAAAAAAGTTGCTCCTTTAGGAGACCCGATTGAAGTGAAAATAAAGGGCTATGATCTTTCTTTGAGAAAAAAAGAAGCCGCAAACATAACAGTGGATGTGGTTTGATTGCTCATGTCTTTGGCTATGGCGGAATGCGGGAAAAAAGTCTTAATAAAGGAAATAGCTAGCGGAGTTTGCTTAAGAAAAAGATTAAGCGACCTTGGAATTTACGAGGGAGTTAAAGTGGAAGTTGTGAGAAACGACTTTTCAGGGCCTGTGATTGTCAGTGTCCTTGATTCAAAGGTCATTCTCGGGCGCGGGGAAGTGCACAAAATAATGGTTGAATAATATGGACAAAAAACTGACAATGGCTCTGGCAGGAAACCCCAATGTGGGCAAGTCAACATTATTCAATGCTTTGACCGGAAGCCGCCAGCATGTTGGAAACTGGCCGGGCAAAACAGTGGAAAAAAAAGAAGGAACCTTAAAATACAAAGGGCATAAAATCAATGTTGTTGACCTGCCCGGAACATACAGCTTAACTGCTTACTCTATAGAAGAGCTTGTGGCAAGAGATTTCGTTGTTGATAAATGCCCGGATGTTGTTGTCCATATAGTGGATGCAACCAATCTTGAAAGAAACCTGTACCTGGCAGTCCAGCTCATTGAGATGGGCGCCAATGTCATTGTCGCCCTTAACATGGTTGAGCTTGCAAAAAAGGCAAAAATAACAATTGATGAAAAAAAGATTGCTCATTTTCTGGGTGTGCCTGTTGTCAAAATTGAGGCAAACAAAAAAACAGGGACTGGCAAATTACTGGATAAGGCACTTTCCTTAACTGGGAGAAAAAAGAAAAAATCGCTTATTACTTATGGTACTGAGCTTGAAGAGCATATTGCAAAACTCGAAGAATTGATTAAGAAAACAATTAAGTTGCCGGAGAACTACGACCCAAAGTGGATTGCCCTCAAATTACTGGAAAATGATAATGAAATAATCAATAAAATTAATGCAATTGAAAACAGCAAAATTATTATTGAAGAGGCAGCGAAAAACAGGAAACATTTGCATGATGTTTTCGGGGAAGATGTTGACACTTCAGTTGCAGACGCGCGCTATGGCTTTATAGGAGGGCTTATGAAGGAGGCTGTTGTGAAAAAAGAAGTCAACAGGCTGAGCGCTTCTGAAAACATTGACAGGGTTGTTATGCATCGCGCGCTCGGAATCCCGATATTTTTTGCGCTGATGTGGGTTATGTTTAATGTGACCTTTGCTTTTGGTGCGCCGTTCATGGATCTTATTGATGTGGGCTTCGGACAGCTTGCCGAATCCACAGGAACCTTTATTGAGAACGCAACCCTGCTGCCTGCATGGGTTGGCTCGCTTGTGGTTGACGGGATTATCAACGGTATCGGGTCTGTTCTTATTTTTGTGCCGAATATTTTTCTTTTGTTTATGATGATTGCAATTATGGAGGCTTCCGGCTATATGGCGAGGGCTGCGTTTATTATGGATAAGGTCATGCACAGGGTCGGGCTTCACGGAAAGTCATTTATTCCCATGATTATCGGGTTTGGGTGCAATGTGCCTGCCATAATGGCAACAAGGAATCTTGAAAGTGAAAAAGACAGGATTCTTACAATGCTTATAAACCCGTTTATGTCATGCTCGGCAAGGCTGCCTGTGTATGTGCTGTTTGTGGGGGCGTTTTTTAGTGCATACCAGGGAACAATCATCTTTTTGATTTATCTTTTCGGGATTTTTGTTGCCCTCCTTAGCGGGATGCTCTTTAAGAAGACCCTGTTTCGCGGCCTTTCTTCGCCGCTTGTCATGGAGCTGCCGCCTTACAGGTGGCCTGCGGTCAAGGGAATTTTGATTCATACTTGCGAGAGGTCGTGGCTGTTTGTAAAGAAGGCAGGTACGATTATTTTTGCGATTGTGATTGTTATATGGGTGCTTGCAAGCATGCCGTGGGGGGTTGAGTATGCTTCAGAAGAAAGTGTGATAGGGCAGATGGGTGGATTTATTGCGCCCGTATTTGGGCCATGCGGCTTTGGGGAATGGCAGCCGGCAGTTGCACTCATGTTTGGGTTTGCTGCCAAGGAAGTTGTTGTCGGGACTTTCGGGACACTTTATGATGTAGAAGACGAAGGCCTGGGGGCGCTGATTCACAGCCATTTTACGCCGCTTTCTGCTGCGGCTTTTGTTGTTATGGTGCTTCTTTATGTGCCGTGCATGGCTGTTGTTGCAGCGATTCGGCGCGAGACTAACTCGTGGAAGTGGCCCTTGTTTGTTGTTGTGTACACATCTGTTGTTGCATGGGTGTGCGCAGTTGTTGTGTATCAAGGCGGGCTGTTGCTTGGGGTTGCTTAAGTTTCAGATGGTGAAGATTACTGATGTGTTTTTTGTTGATTAAATGTTAGGTGTCCCTAACACGGTGAGATAGATGTTCGGAAAAATTATTGATCTGATTTTGAGTGCACTGGGTTGTGATTCAGAGAAAGAAGCAAAGAATCCTAACAAATATCCTGAGCGTGTTGCAAATACAGCATCCTGTGAAAGCGATGGGAGTGCAAGTATCCACCGCCTTCATCTCTATAATCGCGGGGGAATTCAAAAGGATAAATGTGCCGGAAAAAGCAGTGGCAGTGTGGGAGTTGAATCTGCAAAGGAGAAGAAATATTCCGGTATTCTTGGCGCGTTTCACTACATGAATACACGGGCAGAAGAGGTTAATTTCGGGAGCAGTGTCACTCATGAATGGGTGCGCGGCATTAGCCTTAAGGTGAGGTCTTATTGCTCAGGGCCGCAGATGGCGATGTTGCTTGTTTTACTGCCTCTTTTGTATATGGTTTCGCCGAAGGCCATGGTTCTTGCGCCTTTGCTTGTTGTCCTTGGGGCGGTTGCGCTTGTTGTGCAGTCGTTTTTGCCGGTCTATATCGGGCTTGATTTTTCGCTTATGGGTGCTGTGCTCGGGTCTGTTTTGTTTCACCCGTGGATTGGTGTGCTGATTGTGTTTTGCACTTATGTGGTTGCACTGATGCTCCCCTCAGGGCACCAGGATGCTCTCGAGTACGAGAGGATTTTTTTGTTTTCGTTTCTTGCGCTCATCATACCATACATCCCTGTTTCGGATGTTATGGTTAAGTGTGTTGTTGCCACTTATATCGGGGAATTTCTGGAGATGGTCTGGCATAAGTACGGGGAGGATTACCCATGGATTATGGCATTTTTGAAAGTCTTCCCAAGGTCGCTCATCTACATTTATGTTTTTCATTATACACTGGAATTTCTTGTATGATTATGAAACCTCAGGGAAACCCTCTTGGATTGTTATTTTTCAACAATATTATTTACCCTTTCTTTAATATCATTAATAACTATTGTCTTTCCTTTTTTAACATAAACTAAAGATTTCTTTAAAGCCCAACTTGCTTCTTCTTTTAAAAATTTTATTTTAGTGTAATCTGAAGGATAACCCACCAATTCCATGAATCCCTCCCCTTTAATCTTTTTCTTATCTATTTGCCCCTTTACATTTAATGCCCCTTCCCAATAATTAATTGTTCCAAAATTCATCTCTTGATTATTGATTAATGATTCAACTTTCAAAGTAATCTTTTCTTCGGGGATTTTTATTTCCCAGGAAAGGGGGTATATTGTTCCTGTTTTTTCACTCTTCCATTTTTTTCCAAGAGCTTTAAATTCAACTTCAGAAAAATGTTTTTGTTTATTATCTGGATAGGAAATGCTTGCAAAATATGTTTTGTTTTTTCCATTATCATACTCAAAACATACAATCTCCATATTATTCTGCAATTGTATTGAGAACCAGGTCCATTTGTTTTGGCCATAAGAAACATCTGCCCACTGATGATCCATCCACGATTTTCCTGTAACATCAATCCATTTATTTTTAATTTTTATTTTTCCCTTAGTTCGTAAATTAGTTAAGGAATA
>DAOVNB010000143.1 GCA_030630425.1 archaeon
TCTACATTGTCTGTTGACCTGTACCTGAAATAGGTTGTTCCTTCTGCACTTATCGGGACAGAACCCGTATATGCGATTGACGGAACGCAAGTGTTTGTCGCGTCTGTGCAATACTGTGTGCTTTTGATTCCCGACGACGGGGCAGAATCAAACGGTGTAAGCGTTATTTCTTGATTTGCGTTTTGCCAAACTCCATCCTTTGAACCATAATTATCTGTGGTTGTAGGGCTTGTTTTGTCAATTCTAACAGTCCGGCTGACAGTTGCCTGCACATTGTCTACATTGTCTGTTGACCTGTACCTGAAATAGGTTGTTCCTTCTGCACTTATCGGGACAGAACCCGTATATGCGATTGACGGAACGCAAGTGTTTGTCGCGTCTGTGCAATACTGTGTGCTTTTAATTCCTGAAGTAAATGGTCCAGGGTCTAACGGGGTAAGCGTTATTGCCTGATTTGCATTTTGCCAAAATCCATCCTTTGCACCATAATTGTCGCTTGTGCTTGGAGGAGTCATGTCTATCCTGACAACATATTGCCCTATAAGAGATGGATTAGGTGTCGAAGGCGCGGAAGGGTCATCCCATGCCCGGTATCTTACAATTGTGATTTGTTCTCCGGCATAAGGTGTCTGGTATGGGCTTGCGATAAGAATGTTGGGGGCGCAGGCAGCACCAGTACAGTATCTTACCGCACTTATGCCATTTGCATCCGAAGGCGTTAGAGTTACTGTCAGGCCGGCGTTAACCCATCCACCGGGATAGTTGTCGGTTATTGTGGGCACAGTTACATCGCAGTAATACAGGTTTGTTTCAGGGGCTGTTCCAGTATAGGGTGGTTCCAGAAAGCTGCCGTCGCAGTTTGTTCCGCTATGGGTGAACGTGACTGTTGCTGTATACCATCCTTCCACAGTGCATGTGTTGAAACCGTAAATGCAACTGGATGAAGGAGATGCAGGGCACAACATAGAACATACCATGGGCACATCAGTTACAACAGGAAATCCGAGCGGGTCGTTTACGGTTACTGTCGCGGTTGTTGTGAGGACTGCGTTTGCTGTCTGAGACATCGTACTAAGTATTAGAAGAAATAACATTACGCGACTTGGTTTCAAATTTCTAAAAGCAACAGTAGCATTCGGAAAGTGCATGCTCTAATTTGTCTTATGGGCTATATATAAATTAACAAAATCATATTGATTGTATATGGTTTTTATTGATTTATATACGATTACTGTTGGTGTAATTGTCGTTTTTGGAATAATTATTTCTTATGAAGATATTAAGAAAAAGAGAATAATGAATAAATATTTACTTTATGCAATAATTTATTCTATTGTTGTAAACACAATATATGTTTTTCTTGAAGGCGGTCTGCCATATTTGAAGGCATTGCTGGTCAATTCTTCATTTTCCCTGTTTGTCGGTTTTCTTCTTTGGTATGTTCACCTATGGACTGCTGGCGACGGGAAACTGTTCTTTACATACTCTCTTTTGGTTCCACTCACAACATATTTCAACCCAAATACCACATTTTTTCCATCCTACATTCTTTTAATCAACACATTTGTGCCACTATTCATTGTTTTTCTCATCAGCATTCTGATTCAGTCAAAAAAAGAGGAGAAGATAAAGGCCTTTAAATTCATGACAAACCCATACACTGTTGCTCAGATTTCTCTGGTTTTATTCGGGTTTGTGTGGCTGCTTTCGTTTCCGTTGTCTGTACTTAACATTCAGTCAAATTATTTTGTGAATATTCTTTTGCTTTTTTTTACAATGCAAGTTATAGCAAAAGTTAGCGAGAAATATTTTCATATGCGCATAACCCATGTGTCTTTGCTTTTGGCGGTTGTCCGCATGTTTTTTGAATTCAGCACAGTCATAACCATATCTTTTGCAAAACAGTTTGTCTCCATACTAATATCATATCTTTTCCTGAGGCATTTTATATTACGCCTTGGCTTTTACGGGAACTCAAAATCAGTTAGAATTGAAGATTTAGAAGTAGGTGATGTGCCAATGGAAAAACTGGTGGCGCAGGCAAAAAGCGGCAAAAAACAGAAATATGGAAAAAAGGAGGTGTTCTTTTCAAGCATCATTGGCATGTTTAACAAAGAGAAAAGCCCTGTTTTCGGAAGGGAAGCAAAAGGAATGACTCCTGAAGAAGTATCAGCACTTAAAAAAATGCACAAGTCAGGCAAACTTGATTTCGACGAACTGCTAATCCACAAGACATTGCCGTTTGCTCCATTTATGTTTGTTGGAGTTCTCTTGACATTGGTTTCACATGGCAGTGTTTTTGTCTATATAGTGATTCGTTTTTTGATGTAATCTTTTTACACAAGGTATATTATTTTTTGTAAATAGTCCCAAACAAAATTTCGCACCCATATGAGAACACCATATTAAATTCATCAACATATTCATCCAAGCTTGTTATTCCCGATTGATGGATAACATCATAGTAGAATACATATATTACTCTTCCTCCGGGCTTTAACGCATTCATGCATTTTTTTATATGATCTTTTGGATCCCCTATAGAATGAGAAAGGCTGCTTATTATGATGTCAAACGGGCCGTCTTTATACATATAATCTTTGATATCTCCTGCAATGAAATTATCTGCATATTCTGGCAAAACATCTGTTTTTGCCTGCTGAATAGCTTCTTTGTTTAAGTCAATACCATATGGTATCAAATGATATCCTGAGAACTGCAATATGAAGTTCAATAACATACCATTTCCGCAACCCAAGTCAATTATTTTGCCCCCCCTATCTATCAAAGGCAGAGTTGCTGTGTAGGAATTCTTCGGAATATTATTGTATCCATTCATTTTTACAGAAAAAAAATGCTTGTTCTTATGTAGCCATTCGATCATCTGTTCGTTTTTTCTGATTTGTGAAATTAATGTTTTTTTATCAGGCATACAACAGGCATCTTGCATAATAAATGCGTCATCATTTGCATCCGTTAATCTTCTGTCAGGCAAAAGCTTTACAAACTCCTCAGAAATATTGCGTAGGCCTATACCATTTATTATTTCCCGAGTCACTTCATAAATTGATTTTTTTTCAGTGTTGACCACTATTTCACCTACAACGTTCTGTTTTATAAGCAATTCCTCGAAATAAAGTGCTTTCTCTTTAGATATTACTTTCTGGTTGCTCTTTCGAATGTTTAGTCTCTTTTCCAA
>DAOVNB010000075.1 GCA_030630425.1 archaeon
TATTTAAGTTTATTTGCTATTATGTGCTTCGCAAATAGATACAGGATTTTTTATTACTTTATAGGTTTATGTATGTCTCATTGATTTCAATTGCTTTTGGGACATACATTGCTTTTTCTTATTTTGAAGTCGCAGAAAACCAAGCACTTTAGTGCGTGGATGAATGCGACTTCAAAAGCTTGAAACCGAACCAAACAAACCCCGTCCTTTAGGGCGGGGTCGAATAGAGGTTTCATGATTCATTGCCTTAACTTTGTCGAATCGGTCGACAATTTCTTTTATGGGTCTTGGATTGTGTCTTTACCAATGTCTTTCAAATAGCTAGTACCCAAACAAAATGGCGAAGTAAACAAAAATGTTGCCGTGCGCCAACAATGTCAAGAGAACGCCGACAAACATAAACGGGGCAAATGGCACTGTCTTGTGTACGCACAAGGTGTCAAAATCTAATTTGCCCGCCGTGTGTAATTTTTGAATTTCTTTTATTTGCTCACAAGATAAACCTTTTGCTGCGCGATCAAAAACAATTGCTTTCTCTTTGTTAAACATACCTATTAGATCCGAAAAAAATATTTTTTCTTTACCATATTTCTTTTTTTGTCCGCTTTTTGTTTTTAGCACTAAACGCTCCATGGGAACATATCCTTTAATCAAATCTTCAATTTTGATTCTCTTTGAATTTCCATAAAATCCCAAACGCAGAATAAAGTGCCGTAATATTAAATAAGAAAACACAATAGAAAAGAATTCTGTTGCATATTCGAAAGTTGTAACTATATTATATTCCAGAAAAAACCGAAAAAGCGCCAACAATAAGAATAATTGGTTTGTACGCATCTTAAAATATTTTTCGCTTATCTTTCCCAAAAAGTCCAGTGCAATAAACAACAAAATAATATTTATGAAATAATTTGGCGGTATATCAAGCAGTGTTAATGGAATGGAAATTAACCAGACAAAACCGAACAAAGCAATGGATGTTTGAAGAATATTGTATGGGTTTATAGTGAATTTAAGCGCTCTTAATTTTTCTTTTCGGTTTGTTTGTATTAATGTGTTTATGAGAAGAATAATGAAAAGCGGCACAAAGGTGTTAATCAAAATTATATATGCCGGAAAGAAGCTGGCATTGGTGGCCGTATATGCTGTAAGGGGAACTAAAAGCGCGTATGTAAAAAAGAGCTTTCCGTCACCGGCAGTCCATAGTTGAATATGCCAAAGAAAAAATCCAATAAATAAAGAAAAAAGCGAATTAATGAAAAATGTTTTTAAATATAATGCTCCTGCCCCTAAAAAAACATACGCGGAAGTTAAGAGAAGCGCAAACACGATTCCAAAAAACAAATGCTTGTTTCTTATTCTGTTTTCTTTAATATCTGTATAAGAAACAATTGTTCCAAAAATAATAATTGCTGCGGTTGCTATTGTGTATAAACTGATAAAAACCATAATATAAACTGTAACTGAAATTATATATAAAACAAAGAATAATTTAATAGGTACCTGATTTTTTTGGCGGGCAATACAGTAAAACGATTCCTAACGCTTAAGAAGTAGGCACATAAATAGAAATTTATACCTTTGTTTATTAGATTCTACTATGTATGACATTCATTTTCTGAGCTCATTTTTTCATGATAAAATATATTATGCCGTGCTTTTCAATTTTCTTCTTCTTCTTGTGTTTATAGCAATTAATTGGAAATATTTCACGGCGTTTTTTGTTAAAATTGATAAAAAAACATGGTTTCTTCTGTTTTTAATTTTTATTTCCTGTTTCTTAATTAGGGCGTTCGTTTTTTCAAATCAACATCTTTTATATGTTGATGAAGCGTTGTATATGGAAGCAGGAAAAGACATGCTGCAAACCAATCACCTAGGCGCGTATGAGAAATCAATAGGATGGCCTTTTATTTTAAGGCTGGTCTTTGGGCTTTTTGGCATCAGCAATTGGGTGGCATTATATACCTCTACATTGTTGGGCGCGCTTACGGTTTTTCCTCTTTTTCTCCTTGCATTTGCAATCACCAAAAGAAAGGACATAAGCTTCGTGTTTATTTTGCTTTTTTCTTTGAATCCTAATCACATAATATGGTCTTCAAGCGCAGCAACGAATGTTCCCTCTTTATTTTTCATTTCTTTAAGCCTGTTTTTTTGTTTTCTGTATTACAAGCATCAAAAGAATTCATTGTTGTGGCTGTCCTTGTTGGGTTTATCATTTACTGCCCAATTCAGACCCGAGAATTATTCGCTTATCTTGTTGTTTGTCATTGGATGTTTTATGTATATTAAAAATCTGTCCGCAAAAATCGACCTCAAATCCATTTTGCCTTTTTTCGTGATTATTGCGCTATCGTTTGCAAATCTGGTTCAGGTTATGGATCACATGACTTCAACCAACTGGATAGAAAGCGATACCGGGGGGAGACAGGTTGGAAGCAACTGGAGTGCATTAAATTTAGCTCAAAATTCTTTAACTTATGGGCTGATGTTATTTAACGGAGAACAGCATCCAATAATGATTTCTGTTTTACTGATTGTTGGCCTGTTTTTCATGTTTCGGGAACATAAAAAAGAAAGCCTTTTTTTATTAATCTGGATGGTATTTTATTGGTTAATTTATTTTTCTTCGTGGTTCCAAACCACTGGGGGCAAAGACAGATTATTCCTAAGTTTTTCTCCCGCAATTTTGATTTTTGCATCTTACGGACTGTTTTCAATTTCAAGACAATTGATTTTATCGTTTAAAAAAGATTGGTTAAAAAAAATCATATTGCCTGTATTTACAATACTTGTTATGTTTTTGTATATTCCATACCTTATGACTGCAACCCAGACATATTATAATTTCAGCAATGAGCGTTTGTTAGAGACCAAAATACCTGAATTGGCGGAAAAAGATATACCAAAAGATTGCATCATAATCACGAAGTATCCGGTGATATTGACATCCACAACTGATTTAACTGTTGTTTCTATTGATGATGTGCTTAAACAACCACAAATACAGGAAACGGTATTTAATAATAACTGTGTTTTATTTTTTGAAGATTATACCTGTTTAAGTTGGAGAGGGAACACTGCTTTAGAAGAAAAATGCAATAAAATCAAAGCGACTTTCCTGTTAGAGCCGTTTAAAGTATATCTGGAAGAAGACATACAATATACATTCTATAAGGTATCCAAAAGATGACCAGACTGTAAGAAATGTACGATATTGTTTTTTAAGTCTTTAAAATATTCAAATTGTTTCTACAAATTCATTGCATGTGCAAAATTTAAAGTTTTTAAGCATATGCTCCATGGTTTTTTTTAGGTTAACCATATATGGTAAATGATGCAGGTATGTGGGGTGTGAAAAAATATAGTTATAATTATGGTCTGAAATTGTTTTTTGTTTTAAGATTTGCCAATTGTGAATGAAGAGGTTTGCTTGCTTATTTTTTTTGTTGTATTTGCTGATAAAAAAATCAATATTTGATTGATATATTCCTAAAAAATAGCCGCTTCCGAAAGGCATTTCTTTTAGTAAATTCTTAAAGCCTAACGGGTTCGGAAATATAATGTCTTGTTTTTTAAAATAGTTAATACTTGAAATTGGTAATTCCCAGATTCCGTTAATTTTATCATAACTTTTTTGATAATAAACAGAACTATCATATTTAAATCCATTTTTTTTCAATATTGGGAAATACTCTTCTTTCATGAACATTTTTGGGGCCCTAAAACCATTTGGCTTAAATTTTTTGATGAATTTTTTAGATTCGTGCAATGATTCCAGCAAAATATTTTTATTTTTTAACAGTTTGTGTTTATGTGTGTGGTATGCTATTTCGTGTCCAGAATCATTGATTTCTTCGATTAATTCAGGGTATTGTTCAAACAATTCACCTAAAACAAAAAAGGTTAACTTGGTTTTGTGTTTTTCTAAAAGATCTAAAAGTTCCTTTCCTGTTGCCGTAATGTATTCGTCATAAATTTTTCGATTGTTTTTATTATTTGGAGTATGAGTTGGCAAGTAAAAGAATGATTCAAAATCAACACTTAAAATATTTTTAATCATGAATTCTGCCCCACACAACAATATAATCAATATAATTCATTCTGTTCAGTTTGTGTGTTATTGTATTGTTTTAATAAAAATGGGTGTTTTTTTTTAAAAAACAATAGTTATTTTAGGAGAACTTATTTTACTTGAAGGGAAAAATTGAAAACTAAAAAAGAATAACGAAAGAATATGGTGGCCGAATAAACGGAATAAATATTATCTTCTGTATTTGGGGTTCGGTAGCTGTGTTGATGCCTGAAGAAATTGAGCATTAAAAACATTTTTTAAAGGCGATTGTTGATTTCCGCAATAGTTTTATGACTATGATTTTATGAAATTTATATATACCACAAATAATAAATGAAATAATATGTATTTTTTGAAAAATAAGAACCGTTTTAGATATTTATACACAAAACAATATCCTTTGTTTTTTTTAGTTGTTATACTTCTTTCTTCTCCAGCAGTAGCATTAACCACAACCGCAACAGTGACGATAAAAGACCCAACAGCAACCGTGATTGTAAATAACGCACCTATGACCTGTTCTATTTCATGTCCTATATCTGATTGCTTTTACAATTTTGATCTTTGCACTGCTGAAGGAACCTATACATCCATCGTGACATATACTCATGTAGGCACAAATTGCGATGCTACAGTAATGCCCGGGGCGCCAATAATTGAAATCGCCCCTGAA
>DAOVNB010000146.1 GCA_030630425.1 archaeon
CTTGACAACTTAAAGAGTATATGATAAAAAAATTCTTGGACTTTGTTCAAAACATAAAAAAAGAAGATCTGATTGCAATTTTATATCACACCGACGCGGACGGTGTCTGTTCTTCTGTAATTACTGCAAAATCTCTTGAGCTTTTAGGCATAAAACCAGTCTTTGTTTTCACGCAAGGTGCCGGCAATATAACAATAACAGAAAAGACAATAAAACAACTTGCTAAAAAAAACATAACAAAAGTGATTATACTTGACCTTGCCGTTGATTCAGACCCAAAGCCAATAAAAAAAATAGAGGAATTTGCAGAACTTCTTGTTGTAGACCACCATATAATCTCAAATGACCTGAATTCCAAAAGGACAATAATGATAAAATCACAGAACATCTCTAACATCGATCCAAGCCAGTATTGTGCTTCTAAGCTCATTTATGATTTATTTTTACAAATAAAAGACATATCTGCATTTAATTGGATATCGGCGATTGGAATTATTGGGGATTTCGGAATAAAAACATGGAAATCGTTTTTAGACTCTGTTGCGCAATCAAACCCGGAAAAATTGAAGATTTTGTTTGAAGCAGAAGAACTTGTGACATACGCGCATATGTGCGATGGTGAAAAAGGTATTGAAAAAGCATATCAGTCGCTTTATTCTGCAAAAAATCCCGACGATGTTGTTGAAAATCTAAAAGAATACGGAGCAGTTCGAACAGAGATAGGGTATTTTGTTGAAAATTCTGAAAAACTAGGCGAATTTCGTGAGAGCATTGGTTTATTTTATTATGAAATTACGCCAAAATACAACATTAAATCAAAGGTTTCAAACATATTATCTACAAAAAAATACGCGGGCAATACAGTAATTGTTGTGCAGTTGGATAAGAAAAAAGCAACAATAAGTGCCAGAAATCAGGCAGGAAAAATATCAATGGACTCTCTTATGCGCGAATGCACCAAAGGCCTTAAAGAGGCTAATGGCGGCGGCCATGTGCCTGCTGCCGGTGGGGCAATAAGGCGAGAAGATGTTGTGGCGTTCAAGGAGAAGATTGCAGATTACTTATTGAAGCATATAACTTAATATTCCGTAATATTTAGATTCTTTAATATTTAGAACTTGTATAATTCTATTACTCTGTTTTGTTTTCTTTGTCGCTTTATAGTAAGTATGTATGCTCTTTCTTTTATCTGTCGTTCTAAAACCTCGATATAATATGTTGGTGAATTGATCATATTATCGCTAAAACCCCTAGGGGTGTCTTCTTGTAGTTCGTTGTAAATATTAAAAAGCCCCATATAAAAACCAAAAATATTAACTTCTTATTTTAATATAGATTCTATTTTACGTACAATCTTTATAAACCTTTAACTTCTATTTAGTGGTTTTAAAAAATAGACAACAACAGGACCATATCGAATAACTAATTCAAATAAATCGTGCAAGATTTTTAGCGGTTATATTTGCATCCTTAAGCCGGATTATCTTCAGATTTATATTGTAATTCGTAAAATCCGCATATTCTTCAAAAATTTTAGGATACTTGTTTATGATTCGCCTGGCAGTTTCCATGTGCATCTTTGTCTGGCGCGCAATCTCACGCACCCACAGCCCGCCCGGAGTGCCCTTCAGAATATTAATGATTTTAAACAGGTTCACAAGTTCCTTTTTGCTTGGCCTTTTTACTGCATCCATGCATCCATTGTGTCAAACGACACATATATAGCTTTCGGATAAATAGGTTATTTTGAAGTCGCAGAAAACCAAGCACTTCAGTGCGTTTCAGAAATTGCTTTGCAATTTCCTGTATTTCTGAAATACAGGAAATACGATCAGTATTTCCGAAATGGATGAATGCGACTTTAAAACCCGAAAAACAGCAAAGCTGTTTTTGGGCCCAGAGAATCTTCGATTCTCCCGGGGCTTGAAACTTAAACCAAACAAACCCCGTCCTTTAGGGCGTCTTGAAAAGCTATGCTTTTCAGGGATTTCAGAAATGCTCTTGCATTTCTTGCATTTCGGAAATAAGGAAATGCTGACTGCATTTCCGAAATGTTGGAGCGACAGCGACTTCAGGGTCGCATAGAGGTTTCATGATTTTTTCTTGAAACCTTCAAATGCTTTAAGCACTTCAAGAGGGACAGCAAAAATTATTGTGTTGCTTTGGTCTGAGGAAAGGTCATTTATGCTTTGAAGTGTCCTTAAATGCAGCGCCCCGGGAGCACTTGCAAGAGTTTTTGCGGCTGTTGCCATATTCTTTGATGCCTGGACTTCCCCGTCTGCCTTGATTATGACTGCCCGTTTTTCTCTTTCTGCTTCTGCCTGTTTTGCCATAACGCGTTTCATTTCTTCCGGGAGAGTCACATCTTTAAGTTCTACATTTATGACTTTAATTCCCCAAGGGTCGCTTTCCTTATCAACAATAGTAAGTATTTTTTTAGACACGGCCTCTCGTTTGCTTAAAAGATCATCCAATGAAACTTCACCAATAACATTTCTCATTGTGGTCTGTGCAAGCTGAGACATAGCATACATGTATTCTTCAACCGCGATAATCGCTTTTGATGAATCAACAACCTTGTAATATATAACTGCATTCACTCGTGCAGATACATTATCTTGGGTCATTGCGTCCTGAGAAGGCACATCAACAGCCTTTACACGCATATCTATTTTTTTCATATTTTGAATAACCGGAATTATGAATTTAAGCCCGGGTTCCTTTGTTGATGTGTACCTGCCTAATGTAAATACAACCCCTCGTTCGTATTCATATAATATTTTTATTCCGGCGGCCACAAAAATTGCTGCCAATATAAAAAAAGATTCAAATGCCATAAAAACACACTCCGATATTATTTAATTCTGTAAACTATATTGTTTTTGCAATTTATATAATTCCTGTGCAAAGACACATACAGTTTAGAATGCATAATTAAATAAGCTAAAAGTTTACTAAACTTTACTAAACTAAACTTATGTCAAGTAAAGCAATTCAAGTGATAACATGCGTTTAAAAATTCCCCACATAATGCGCTCAGACGAGCTTCTAGAAAAAGCATTTTCATCTGCAAGAAAAGCAAAAATAATAGACATCGATCCGAAAAGAAGGGTGGATTCAGTCCGGGAGAGGGAAGCACAAAGAATA
>DAOVNB010000112.1 GCA_030630425.1 archaeon
TGAACATAACCAGAGATAGGTTGCATATTTATCCATGAAGACCATGACGCGCCGGTGTAATTCGAATACTTTATCTGCGTGTTTGAATATCCTGTATCCGTGCCCCTCCAGACAACATGAAGATTATCATCGCCGTCAATCGCAATTGAAGGATATATCTGGTCATAATCACCGGCATTTTCAATGGGCCCGCCCCCCATATCAGACCATGTAGCACCGTCATCTGTTGATTTTGAGACAAATATGTGATAATAGCCCGCGCTCTGCTTCAGGTAAACAAAATAAAGGTTTCCTGAAGAATCCCTCACAACCTTCCTTGCATTGCTGTTTGCTGTTGCAAAAAGAGACTCTGTCTCTGAAAATGCGGGATCGTCCGGTGTAAGTATAAATGTGTATTCATCTCCGGGTATCAGGTCCAGTAATTTGACCCATTCACCGAAACATTCTCTGTTTTCAAAATCCCAGTCCTTGCACTTTAGAAGTTCATCCCCTTTTGCAACAACAGTAACATTCGCTTCAGTAAAATCAAGTTTTGTAGGGTCAATCGCATAAATCTCTGCAACACCGGTTCTGCCGCTTTCAGGAACATCATCAATTCCAAGTTCCATGAATCCGGATATGTTAAGGTCAAGAAATGCTATTTTTTCTACAGGGCCGGATTCCGGAACAACTTCAACGGATTGCCTCTCAGGCGCGTCCAAAGAATGCATTGCCATTGTGCCATTCTTTGATGCACCCATGCCGTTGATGATAATTTTTGCTTTTACTTCCTGCCCTTTTGCATCTTTTATTGTTAACAGTTCCTGCGCGATTGTGTTGCTTGCGTATGTTGAATTCGCACCCGTGTTATTAATCATAGGTTCCTTTTCCGTATCTTCCACCGACGCGCCAGTTGCATTTGGCGCAGTGAAGTCTGCTGTATAATTTGCCTCTTGCTTCAAACCCAAGGAAGCATTCTTGGTTATGTTTAAAATCACGACATCAAACCAGGTAGAAGCAATTGATGAAAAATTGTCTTTTGAAAGATTCACAGTATACCTTCCCGGAATTGAAAAATTAGGGCTGGATTGAAACTGACCGAAAGAATCAGTAGCCGTGAGTTGGCTTAAAATAACGGATTGGTTTTGATAAACATCCAGCGTGAAATTTGTGCTATTGGGTCCTGCCACATTTACAAAAACAGGCTCGCCTGCAAAATTGGTCTTGTTTTCAACTGAGACATTAAAAATATCAAAAGAATCGGCATGAGAAAAAACCATAAGAGACATTGCAAATGCTAAAAAAACAATTCCAAGTATTGCTGAACCCTGCGACTTCTTATAATACGAGCAGCCACAAGAGTTTTGTATCTCTCGCTTATCCATCAAATTACCAATTCAAGGCTTATGTCTTATCTCCCAAATAAACCCTGAATTGAAGTTTAAAAGCCCTAATAAATAAGGCTAAAACTTTATCTCCCCCTAAAATATGTTTAGAAGCATTGCAAGCGCAATCCTTTAAACAACCAATGGACCAACACGATGTCAATCCAGCAAACTCCAATCCAATAATTTCTAAGAACAGAAAACTTTATATAGTCATGTCTCAATGTCTCGATATAACTGGTCAGTAATGAAGAACAAGTAATCATTATTGATGTTTCAGCCAATATAAAGATTGATGTTGATACAGTAAACTATTAATATATTGAGATAGTTACATAGTTTTATCACATAATAATAATACAGAAATACATAAAAATAACAAGAGATTGCTATATTAAGAATAAAACACAAACCAATGCTTATGAAAAAAATAAAAATACAAAAAGAATTACTTCTTTTTTTAAGTCTGGTTTTTGCATGGCTTCTTTTTACAGTTTCACTTAAAACAGACACACCAATTGTCATAATATCCTCGGATTCTATGCAGCCCGCGTTTAATTGCGGCGATATTGTATTTGTGAAAGGAACAGATATTGGTTCTCTTGAAATTGGAGACATAATTGTTTACAACTGCCCGTCAAAAGAATATCTTTGTGTAACTGAAAACCAACTCATAGCCCACAGGATTGTGGAAATAAACAAAACGCACGGCATAAAAACAAAAGGCGATGCAAACGAAAGGCAGGACCGCTGGCTTGTAAGATTCTCTTGGATTAATGGAAAGATGTTTTTTAAGTTGCCTTTTGTTGGAAAACCCGTAATTGCATTGAAACAAATAACAGGCGTTCTTTAAAGAAAAAAAGGTGCGAGTCACACTGGAAAGCCCAGTCATCGCAACATAAAAATTTAACTGAAACAAATCACATATTACAGAGAGGTTCATTCTCTACGCAGGTACCCTCGTATGAGTCGAAAACACATTGGCCATTCCCATCCAGCCTTTCTTTTCCAAGGTAGTTGTCCTCATTGTCCCAGTACATATATTCAACGCCGCCGGTTCCCGGATTGAGCTTCTCAAACACCTGTGCTTCTGCAAATAAACACGGCTCAAGATTCGGGTCCGGTGCCGAAGATGCTGTTGTTGCTACAACGGCCATTATAGCAAAAGCCAGTAGCCCATATATCAATTTTTTCATATTTCAAACCTCCATTGAATGAATTTAAATAATATTTGTTTTTAGTGCATATAATATTAACCATAATGGCGTTATAATCACTTTTCAATCAAAATATAAAATATTATTGATAAGTAATCAAATAGTGTCACTCTTGAAAAAACGGATTTTTTAAGAAGATACAAATTAAAATAAACTTCATGTGCCTTGCAATACCTGGAAAAGTAATCGCCATAGATGAAGAAACAGCAACTATAGACTATGGCGGAATCATTAAGGAAGCCAAAATAAACCTCGTAACTCCTAAAATAGGCGATTTTGTCATAGTCCATGCAGGATTTGCAATCGAGATTTTAGACAAGAAAAAGGCAGAAAAAACAAAAGAATTTCTGGAGAACATTAATGACAACAGATAATATAATTACAAAAATAAACAAACTGGCAAAAGAAATAGGACGCCCTATAAAGCTCATGGAAGTCTGCGGCACCCACACACAAACAATTGCAAAATACGGAATAAAATCCATTCTTCCAAAAAACATAAAACTTGTATCGGGACCCGGATGCCCTGTATGCGTCACGCCCCAAAGGACAATTGATGAAGCTGTAACTCTTGCGCTTAACAAAATCCCGATTGCCACATACGGCGACATGTTAAGGGTTCCCGGAAGTGAATCGTCCTTGGAAACGGCCAAACAAACAGGCGCAGATGTCTTTATTGTCGAGTCAACAATTGATGCTGTGCGCCTAAAAAAAACACACCCAAACATTGTATTTCTTGGCATAGGTTTTGAAACAACAACACCTATGAGCGCTTGGGCGGTAAAAAACGGCCTTGACATATTGTGCGCGCACAAGACAATACCTGAAGCCATGAATCTTATTGTTTCAGACCCAAAAAACGAGATTGACGGATTTTTAAATCCCGGCCATGTGTCTTCAATTATCGGTCTTGAACCATACAAAAAAATAAACGCCCCTCAGGTCATAGCAGGTTTTGAGCCCGAAGATGTCCTGCAATCCATCTTAATGCTTTTGCGCCAGATAAAAAACAACGAAAAAAAAGTAGAAAACCAATACACCCGCGCTGTAAAAGAAGAGGGAAATCCAAAAGCAAGACAACTTATAGAAAGTGTCTTTGAAAAATGCGATGCAAATTGGCGCGGTCTTGGTAGTATTCCTAAAAGCGGGCTGATGCTAAAATACGAATACATAGAACAAGACGCAAGAAAAAAGCACGCAGATATATTAAAAAA
>DAOVNB010000157.1 GCA_030630425.1 archaeon
AAAAGTTCGCATAAACTCACAAAAAACTATTTAACTTAACGGAGCCAAAAAGATACATAGGTAATGCTATGAAGTTTAAAGTCTTGATTTTTGTCTTGGTCGCAGTTGTGGCATCAGCCGCGGGTGTAATTGATTATGTTGGTGAAACCAGCCCTAATTTTATGAGTGGTTTTAGTGACGGCATTTCCGGGTTTTACGACAACCCCACAGGTTTTGTGACCGGTTTCTACAAGGAAGACCCGCCAAAGACAGTTGATTTTCGGGCAAACCTGACATTTTTAGCACCAGTTTCAATAAATTTTGATTTTAAAGAGCCGCTTCAGGCCGCAGCAATAACATACACAAATATGGACAATGTATTTTACATAAACGGGCTTTCGATAAATTCTGTTGAAACTACACTTTTTGAGGCACGGGATTTTAAGGGAAAAGTAAGTATTGCTCGGGATGTATCCTTAAGCGGAAAGGCAACGCAGTTAAGATTGGATAAGTCATTTATAGGCAACAGCGAAGAAGACATAAAAGTAGTGGCTGAGAACATATCCTATGATTCACTTGAGCTTACAGGCGTCCCGCAGATAACAATAACACTTCCAAGATCGTCAGGCACAATGATGATCTATAACACAGGCGATACAGTTGCGTATGATATCGCAAACAAGGAAATAGAGTTCATAACATTTACAGGTAACATGAAATTCATTAGAAACACTCTTGAAATTTCAGGAATAGGCACAATAAAAACAAGCACACTTACAACAACAATTGAATAAACGATGGTATTATGAATACAACCGCCGCCCAAAGCACAATTACAGCAGTTCCTGATGCATGGATAAGCATATTGCTTCTAGCGCTTTTCCTTTTTGTCGCATTTTCAGTTCTTAAAGTGATTAAAAACACAATCCTTATAGGGCTTCTTGCAGGCGCGTTTCCTTTTATTTCAAACAAATTTTTAGGAACTGCACTTGCAACAGACTTAAGCGCACTTCTTAATTTCGCACTTATAGGAATTGCAATTTATCTGGCATATTTTGCAATAAAGCTTCTTTATCATTCTTCAAAACTCGCATTTAAGGTAATAACGCTCTTGCTTCTGCCGTTAAAGATTCTTTTAGACTTGCTTAAATCTATTTTTTCTAAGAAGAAAAAGAAAACGAGTTAGTGAGTATATATTATTCCTTCAAGAGCACTGTACGCGTTACAATCAAAACGAGTAATTAACTCTGAAATGCTGGCATCATTTAATTTTTTACCATTGTAAATAACATCAGCTTGGGTAATATTTTTTATTGCCTTGCCATTTGTTTTTAATTCCATTAAGGATGATTTTATTTCTTTTGCGTGTCCAATAACATCTTGGTAAATGGTATTACATGACTCTCTAGAATAAATATGGGATTTTGTTTTAAATTCAATTTCTTTTGCATTATCACTATCTTTTGGAAAATATCGTATTATATGAGATACCCTGTATGCGTGCTGTTCTTGTTCATTTTTGAGTTCACACTTATGAGTTATTGCTAATTCTACAACAATGTTTGTAGCAGAACGCTTTTCTAAGTTGTTTATTTCGTTTATGATATCGCTGAATACAGCATCTGTTCTGAAAATATCTAAAAGACCCATAAGTTCACCTTTATTTAATTATAGTAGTAAACAATAAAAGACTTACTGAGTCCAACAAAACACACTACGCAAAAAACATTTATAATATTTGCAGTTAAAAGCATAGCATTTGCCCCGGTGGCTCAGCTGGTTAGAGCGTTGCCTTGGTAAGGCAGAGATCGCGTGTTCAAATCTCGCCCGGGGCTCTCTTACTTTTCTTAAAGATTCCTAAAATTTTCTATCGGCACGCAGTACATGGCACATATTTAAAACACCGAAGATAAATCAATTTTAATCAATTTTAAAGGGAATCATTATGCCGTATTTTTCACACCCATTGCTCAAAAAAAACACAATACAAAAACGCGTTTATCAAGAGACAATAATCATTGCATCATCAAAGAAAAACTCGCTTGTGGTGCTTCCGACAGGCATGGGAAAGACAGTGATTGCATTGGGGGTTGCGGCAATAAACTTAGAGAAATTCAAAGATAAAAAAATACTTTTTCTGGCCCCCACAAAACCGCTTGTAGATCAGCACAAAAAAAGCTTTATAGCGTCAACCAATATTCCTGAAGATACGATGTGTATATTAACAGGACTTGAAAATCCGAAAAAAAGGCAAGAATCCTGGAAAAACAATACTGTATTTTTCGCAACACCGCAAGTGGTGCAGAATGATATCATCACAGGAAAAGAGACACTTAAAAATTTCTCGCTTGTAATTTTTGATGAGGCGCACAGGGCAGCAGGAGATTATGCATATACTTACATCGCTAAAAAATACATGGAAAATGCCAAAAAACCACTCATTCTTGGTCTCACTGCAAGTCCCGGTGGCGATGAGGAAAAAATAGGCATTGTGTGCGGCAACCTGTTTATAGAAAATGTGGAAATCCGAACCGAAGACAGCTGGGATGTAAAAGAATACATAAAGCCGATTGATGTCAAATGGATTCGCGTCAATCTTCCGGAAGAATACAAGCAAATCCAGAAACTTTTAGAATCCTCAATAAAAAAGCGCATGGAACTCCTGAAAAAAATACATCTTACCCGAAGTATTCTTGCAAGCAAAAAAGAGCTTCTTGCCCTCCAGGGCAAAATCGCAGCCCAGATTTCAAAAGACAAAAGCTCGTATCTTTTTACTGCATTGTCTACAGTGGCGCAGGTGATAAAAATCAACCATGCCTTAGAGCTTATACAAAGCCAGGGTGCAGAACAGCTCAAAAAATATTTTGAAAAGATAAAGACTGACAAGAAAACAAAAGCAGTATTGTCTATTTTAGGAGACCCGGACATTGTAATGGCAATGCATAA
>DAOVNB010000068.1 GCA_030630425.1 archaeon
AACAACCTTGCCATTTTATGCCCTTAGCTTCCCCCTACTTGCGCATTTAGGGCCTATTGTATTTGGTGCAACTGTAGGCATTTCTGTATCTATATTGTTTCTTGTGCTTGTCAGAAACATAGAAGAACTTGAAATTGAAGAATAAACCGCCACCATCGAATGCAAAAATAATTTTAACGCAAACTATATATACTCAAAAAGAAAATAGTTTACTTGTGTTTTATGGGTAACTTCAATTTTAATATCTGGGGTGTGTTCCTGTGGGCAATGCTAGGGATTCTTGTGAGCATTAGCTTTCTAAATATTGCTGATTTTTTTTCATTAGATTACAAACGGGCAATAATTCTTCTAGGCGGCTTTTCAACAGGGCTGGCGGTTATCCTGATGAAACTTAGAAACAACAATCAAAAAGCTTTTTTATTGGCCATTGCATCAATTATTCTTATTTGTGCAATCTCCATGCTTGGTTTTTATGCGACGCAAATGATACAAAACATATCACTTGGGGTTGCTGATGCATTCATCAGTATTCTGCTTGGTGTAATTGTTGCAATTGCATACCTTTTTTTAATCCAGAAAAAAACAGAAATCAGCGGCCATAAAGATTAAGGTAATCTGTGTGTTTTTCCTTTGCCTCTTTTTTGACTTTTTTTATGGCTTTTAAGAAATATTCCATTTTGATTTCCTTTCTCTTGGCGCGGATTGCAAAATAGCCCGCTTCAATACAGATTGCACGAATATCTGCACCGCTTGCTTTTTTAACAGTTTTTGCAAGTTCTTCTAAGCATACATCATCTGCAAGTGTCATTTTCTTTGTATGTATCTTAAAAATCTCAAGAATTCCTTTTTCATCAGGAAGTGTCACTTCTATTGCACGGTCAAGCCTGCCCGGGCGAATAATTGCAGGATCCAATATGTCAAGCCTGTTTGTAGCGCCGATTATCTTTATGTTTCCCAAAGGCTTAAAACCGTCAAGCTCTGCCAAAAGCTGCATGAATGTCCTTTGCACTTCCCGCTCGCCTGAAGTCCCGACTTCTATTCTTTTTGCGGCAATGGAATCTAGCTCATCGATAAATATTATTGATGGGGCTTTTTCGCGGGCAAGCTCAAATATAGACTTAACGAATTTAGAGCCCTCCCCTATAAATTTCTGCACAAGCTCAGAGCCCACAATTTCTATAAATGTGGCATTTGAATTCTTTGCTGCTGCTTTTGCAATTAAAGTCTTTCCTGTTCCCGGAGGCCCATACAAGAGTATCCCTTTTGGGGGTTCTATACCAACTTTTTCAAATAATTCCGGGTGTATCAACGGAAGCTCAATCACTTCTTTTACTTCTTGTATCTGATCTTCAAGGCCGCCTATAATGTTCCAGCTGACTTTTGGCTTTTCCATAATGACAAAACGGGAAACATCAAAATGTTTTGACTTGCCTATTTTTCGAATAACGGTAAGTGATTTTTGGTCAACAAGCACCTCATCATCAGGCGAAAGTTCGCCTTCGAGGTGTTTTGCAACAGAAACATAAAATTTGCCGCTGTTAAGCTGTATTATTGCTTCCTCTGGCTTATGGATGTCAACGATGTGAGTCACAAGATACGGCATGCGTTGATATTTTGCAAGCTCTTTTTGAAGATCTTCAACAGTTGCTTTTAAAATCCTATTTTCTTCGTCAATTGTCTGCGCATCCATATGGATTTCATCAATATCTAAAACATCGGTATTTGAATTCATATCGTCCACAAGTACATTATATATTTTATTTTATAAATAGGAATCTATTTTATAATTGAAACAAACAATACCTCAAATTACTTTTTCAAGAAGTTTTTTTGCCGCAGGCGAACACATAATAAAAATCACATCTCCTTCCAGTATACGCGTATCATGCTTTATATCAAAAAGCTCATCTTTTCTTAAGAGTGAACAGAAAACAATGCCTTTCGGGAATTTCTTTAGCTCTTTTAGTTCATCAATCCGCATATTCCTGATTTTTGAATGCCTTAAAATGTTAAGCTCAAACAAAAAAATATTCTTGGTTATGGGTATAATCTTTGCAGTCTTGGGGTGCTCGACTGTCAGGTAAAACTCAGAAAATAATATGTCGTTGTATTCTATGGCTGCCACATCAAGCATCTTGTAAACTCCTTCAAACTCGTCGTTTTCAAGACGGGAAACAACTTTTGGCACTCCGAATTTTTTCGCAATCATAGAAATTATTATGTTTTTGTTGTCGTTCTCAAGTGTGGAAAAAACAACGGCTGCCTTTGTGATGCCTGCATCCTGCAAAACATCAAGTTTTGTCGCATCGTCATTTATTACAGTAACTCCGGTGTTTGTGTATATCTCATCGCACTTTTTTTCGTCGGCATCTATAACCACGACATCGTGCTTTTTTGAAAGCTTTTCAATAAGTTTTATACTTACGGGATCTATACCCACAATAATAATATACATACATGATTTTTGTTTTTTCTTGTTTATAATACTTAAGCCATGTCATTTGAGCATTGAGAGAAAAACAACACACTTATTTTTTCGTAAATCTTATCTTAAAAATAGCAAGCAAAGGGACTATCTCAAGACGGCCCGCAAGCATGCTGAATATGTATGTAAGCTTTACTGCAACCGGAAGTGACAGAAGTTCTGCCTGGCTTATAAAAAGAATACCTGTTGTGCCGACAACAGAAATCATGTTCTTTATTGCTGTAAAAATCGATATGTCTGTGTAGATAATGGTCACAAAGCTTCCTGCAAAAATCGTCAAAAACCACAAAAACATTATTGTTGCCGCATTCAATATGCTTTTGTTATCAACTATTTTTTTGTTTATTACAACAGAATCTAGCGCCCTTGCAGGCGCATCCATTCTTTTTACTTCACGGGACACAAGCTTTATGAATGTGCCGAAACGCAAAACTTTAAGGCCTCCGGAAGTTGAGCCCACAGAGCCGCCAACAAGCAGGAGACATAAGAACAAAAATATGCTCACTTCAGGAAAAAATGACATCTCTGTCAAAGCAAAACCTGTTGTCGACAAAACAGATGCGGAGTAAAAAAATGCAAGCCTTAATGCGTTGAAAAGCCCTGTGCCATTTGCAGTCAAGTCAATCAACAATACAAACGAAGCTGCGGCAAAAATACCTGCATAAAGCCTTGCTTCAAAATCTTTTAGAAGCATTAATATATTGCCCTCAAGAGCGCTGTAAAGAAGAATAAAATTTACGCCGGAAACAAGCATAAAAACTGCAATCACTGCCTCAACAAAAATGCTGTTAAAATGCGCAATGCTGTCTGTGTAGTTAGAAAACCCGCCTGTCGATATTGTTGTAAATGAGTGTGTTATTGCATCAAAAACAGAGACATCCAAAAGAACAAGAATTGATGCTAAAAGGAGTGTTAAAATCATGTATACTTTCCATAAAGATATTGTCGCATTTACAATATTTGGGTGGGTACGTGCGTTTTCTGCTTTGTGGGATTCTGCTGAAAAAAGCCTGTTTGCAACAGTGCCGTTCTCTGAAATAAGCGCTATGAAAAGTGTTAAAATTCCAAGTCCTCCAATCCATTGCATGAAAGCTCTTAAAAAAAGCAGGCTTTTTGGAACAAGTTCCAATGATGTTATAAGAGTTATGCCGCCCGTAGTAAATCCGGACATTGCCTCAAAATAAGCATCAATATACGGCATCCCCAGAATGTATACAAAAGGAATTGCGCCTATTGCAACCGCAAAAATCCATGCACTAAACGCAACAATCATGGACTCAACAAGGTTTGGCTGTCTTTTTACGCCAAGATGCATAAACACAAACCCGAGAACAATTGCAGCAAATGATGCGTAAATATAGCTTTCAAGCCCTGCAAATGTTTCGCCGTATATCCTGCCCACAATGAGTGGCACAATAAGCAGTGCAGAAAAGATTTTAAGGAAAAGACCAAGAAAATAAAGAACAGGTGTTTTCATCAGCACACACTAGGATTTTATTTTAACTGTATTTTTAAGGAGCATGTTATTTGGAATAAGGACGGTCTCATTTTTTTTCCTTATTTTTGTATACAAAGGCCCCATTGAAACCATTTTTCCGTGAATATCCCCTACGGTAATATCCTGGTCCTTAAGCAGTGTATTTGACCTTTGAAAATATATTGAAATTATCATATTCTTTGCAACATCTTTTATGCTTAATATCAAAAGAAGTACAAAACCGGCAAACAAAACACTGAATATCGTGTATGTTATTTCAGTGCCGATACCTGTTGTTGCAAGAGCAAGCAGCACAAATGCAAAAACAACCAGGTATTTTGCAGCAGTTCCCGCAACAGAGTATATGGGCACTTCAGCGCCTATAGGGTCCATCCTTTCAGCTTCATTTACGCGAAGCATTTTGATTACTCCCTGCTTCACAGAATCGCCAATTATGAGGCCTACAACAAAAAGCCCTGCTGCAATGAGTATCTTTGAAAGATACATAAGCGCGTACTTAATCAATACCATCATATCAAAAAATCCAAGAGCATATGCTGCAGAAAAAGCAACAATAGTATATGATAACCACCTTACAATAGATGCAACAAGATCTGAAAATCCTCCACCATACCCTATTGCCTGAAAAAAGCGCCGCGCATCTAGTTTTGCAAGATAAGTATCTGTATTTGCAATCACAAGGAGCCTGCGCACAATATCTGAAAATATCCTTGAAACTATGATGCCCACAATCAAGATAACCAATGCAGACGCAACATTGCTGTTTACAATAGCATCAAAAATATTTTTTGTGCTTACTTCAGCCCACAAACTGTCTAATGTTTCTCCAAGAACTGCCAAAAAATCACCATTTGCTTTAAAATATGTTCTTTGCGGTTTATATGTATTTTGTATTAGCCATATTATTCTA
>DAOVNB010000122.1 GCA_030630425.1 archaeon
AAAGAACCTGAACAAGGGCGGCCCGATTGCGCTTGCGGAGTACACAATAGTTAATGAGGGAAGTGCGGGTGACTTGCGCCGCGAGCTTGGTATGATTCTTGAAAAAATAGAGTGAGTGGAGGGAGCTTAACATGGCGCATATAGACATCAAAATTTCAGACGGTTTCAATCTTGAGAAGATAATGAAGTTTCGCCCGTTCTTTTTCTTCTTCAATGACGAACCTGTGCGCACTGTGCTGTTTCACGGCACACCCCTTGAGCTTCGGTTCAAGCAGAACATGTGGGATTTAAGAGTTGAATTGAACAAAGAAGTCAGCGAGGACTATAAGCAGGCCCTTGCGCAAAAAATTGGGTTTTGCTTTGGCGCGAATGAAAAATTCGGCAAATTCCATGTAATGTGCGAGAATGACGAGGTCTTGTCACGTTTTCTTGACAAGATAGAGGGCAACCGCCTGATATCTGCATTCGATGACTTCGAGGCCATAGTCTCGATTATCTGCTCGCAGAACGTAAGCTTTGCCCAGTATAAAGACATGGTTCGGAAGCTTGTCCAAAAATACGGGTACAACAATTCTTTTCCTGCCCCGCGCACTATAATCGAAAATGCAGGCAATCTCAAGGACTGCGGGGTCGGGTACCGCGATAAATTCATACTTGAAGCTGCAAAGAAGCTGATGCTGAAAAGCACATTAAGTGATGATGACATAAACAATGCGCACGGAATCGGCCCTTATTCGCGAGACATATTCCGCCTTTTCCAGAAAAGGGATTATTCTGCATTTTATGTTGATACTTTGATAAAAAAGATATTTAAGGAAGAATACGGTGCGACCCTTGAGTCTGATGCGGACGTTCGCGCATTCGCCAAAAAGAAATTCGGTGAATTTAGCGGGCTTGCAGAGATTTATTTGCAGAAGTTTTTGAATGATATTAAGGACGATAAGGCATAATGTTCTAAGTTCTTGCGGCATGGTAGCAGGTTAATTATGGACTATTATAGGGGCATCCTACGCAGGTACCTTCCGGGATTTCACCATTCAGGAGCTGGTCAACGATAGATGTGTCAAAACAGCCGAGGCATTGATAAGGTTCCTTGGTGTTAAGTTTAACCGGCCAGAGCTTTGATAGATTTGGGTCGCGCGTCATGTGTGGCTCAACCAGTTTCTTAAAGACTTCTTCATCTGGTTTATAAACAGAAACAAAGCTTCCCGATTCCGGCACCCTTTTCAAACCAGCGGATTTAAAGAAAGTTACATAGTGATCACGCGATACCGAATCGTCCGGCACAGCCGATTCCTTCAGTATTGTAGGTACGCCCCGTTGCAACCCAAGTTCACAACCCATAAAATTCAACTCCTGCTTTTTTTTCATCAAGAACCTTCACATATTTGCCAATATCAATTACGCGGCAAACCACAAAGGGTGCGTATCACGCCAAACTGTATGATTCACCCCTTGTATATACTAATAATCTTTTATAATGATTTATAAATGTATGTTAATTGTGGGCTGTTAAGTTTGTTGGATATAGAAACTCCACAAGACGTAACAGCTCAACAAATCAGAAGATTTATAAAAGTTGCCACTTAACGGGGGTTATGGTTACATTAAAATATATGATACCTCTAGACAAGGAAATTGAATTACAGGATATTGGCTTGTTCAATCACAATAATGTGGTAAGATACTTACAGGGTATGGCCGATGTTGGTGCAGCTGAAATAACAATTGGAGGACATAAAGAAGGCGAGTCGTATGTTGCTGTGAAGATTGTATTTGCGAAAAAAACAAAGGCATCTGCCATAGAAAATGTAAAAAATAGACTTTCGGACGAATATGATGCAGAACCTTTAGCTAGTAAAAACAGTGAATTTTTATTTTCAGAACATCCTGATTCTACAAAAAACTGATATTTCACACCGCTTTCGCAACCCTGATTTCTCCATTAATTTTTTCAATCCGTATTATATTGTCAACAAAGCTCTCAATCTTCTCCTCGTGCGAGACAATTATTATCTGGCAAAATTTCACTTCTTGAGTCCAAATAAGTCTTTTAGTTCACCGAAGCTGTTTTAGGATAATTGCCCTTAAAATGAAGAGCGTTATCACTTATTTCTAACTGGTCAATTTTTAAATCTGACATCTTTGATAACTGCCTGTTAATTAAAGTGTTTATTCCATTTTCTCCTTTTTCAATATATTCTTTGGGAATAGGCAAAGGCAAAAGCCCTGTTTTAACTTTTTGAATTTCAATGGCAATACCAGAAGATTCGCTTTTGACAATATTCCCCTTGATATAAATTGGTCCTGAGAAATCATAACCATGTTCTTTTAAATCAGCATAAGCCGACATCTCCGCTTGATTGTTGTCGTTTAATTTTACCTGAATCTCTTTGAGCGGTCCCAGGTTATTATTAGTTGCCTGAAGCAATGAGCTAAGCTCAGCGCTAGAAAGGGTAACATCCATTGGACCATAATCTTCGTATGTTATGTCGCAAGTTAAACAATATTGATCTGTTTTGCCAGTAAGTATTACTTCTTCTCTGACAAGCAGGTCCTGATAAAGATTTGGATCAACATTTCCAAGAAGGTTTACGGGTTTATCTGTTCCGAGTACTGTGCTAAAAACAGGAATTTTAACAAGTCCAGTTGCAGCTACTAAAGTGAGAGCGCCACATATTAACACCAAAATAACAGCAATAATATTTTTTTTGTCCATATTTTCCTTAACCTCATCTTAACTGAGTAAGCATGTTGTTTTTATGGCAATAATTTATGATTTAATGATATAAAGATATTTATTATGGTGTTTGGGGTTTTTTCCTGGAACGGCGCCGGGCCTTAAAAGAGAACGAGAATAAAAGGCGTTCTTATTTCAATCGTCTAAAATCTGCATTTCAGGGCGCGGGATTATGATTTCTTATATACATTTTTTCGATGCCCGATTTCAATAACGTGTATGATTAATTCATTGTCTATTATATCTAAGATTACGCGGTAATCCCCGGCTCTTACTCTAAAGTATTTTGAACCAACTAACTTTTTTATGTGCGGATAAGGCCGAATCCTGCATCTTTTCAATATAGAAATAATTCTATTTTGCGCGTCTTTAGATAGTTTATTCAATTGTTTCTCTGCAAAATCTGAAAAGATTATATTGTAACTCATGCGTCCAATCTCTTTTCAACTTCATCAAGAGTATGAACTCTGCCTGCTTTAATGTCTGCTTCAGATGTTCTGATATTTGCTAAAGTTTGTTCAGATAATTCCATAGTGTCTTCCAGTAAATCCCTAATAATGTCTTCATAGCTTTCTTTATCATACATTTTACGGGACTTAAGATCATGAAGCAAATCTTTGCTGATTTGTATGGTTGTTGTTGTCATAGGGAGTATATAGGGCGCTATAGTATATAAATGTTTGTTTTTGGGTTTCTTTTCTTTATGGTCTCAAGACGAAAAAAGAATTTTTGTTTTTTATCGAACGATGTGAGTGAATAACCACACATTTTACACTTTTTTTAATTGACAAATAGAAATATTTATTAGTATTTGAGACTCAT
>DAOVNB010000181.1 GCA_030630425.1 archaeon
AATATTAGAATTGAGGCTGGCCTTTCTTCATACATAAGAGGGAATTCTGCTAATTTCGTAGACATCTTTGGCGCACAAGCCGACAATAACGGCATTACTAAAATGCCTAATATTAAATAGGTATATTTTTTCAATTTTATTACCTCATATCTTTATTTGAAGATTATTTGGAACTCGGATCATTTTTAGATGCAGCAGTTTGAATAAGCCTATCCATCAAATGCCTTGATTCAGGATAAAGTTGCGATTCAGCTTGAAACAGCCTAATGGCTTCCTTGGAATTATTCGATTTCAAGTTTATGTATCCCAACTCCGCATAAATTCCTGGTGGAACTGGAAGATTCCTCGACTCTGATTTAGTGATAACAGTTTCAAGCTCCTGTTTATGCTTAAGTAATGATTCATCATTTTGATTTTTCTCAAAAGAATAAAGGGTCTTTGAATAATTGCCAAAATAGTACATCTTTTTGGGTGCACATCCAGCAGATACTAAACAACATAAAACTGTGAAAAAAACACCGCCATATAGTTTTCTCATGGTATTTCTATCTCCTTTATAATTCCATTGCCGAGCAATACAATTCTATTTACAAGCTCTTCACCCATTTTTTTCACGATAATTCTATGTTTTCCGGGGGTAAGTTCATAATGTATCTCTTTGTTTTTTTCAATTTTTTCTCCTGTTTCACTATCTATATAGTAATTTTTTCCCAACTCTATTGGATCAAGGTCATCGATATAAACAAGCGCATCTTCAGTGTTTCCAGTAAACCACAAATAGCTCTTGGCCTCTTTTTGCACAACACCCTCTTTAAGACCACACCCCATACATAACAGAAAGATAAACAACCCTAAAATAATAAAAGTTGATTTTTGATATGACATTTTATTCCCTCCATTCAATTAATTTTCCTGGATATAAAGTCGGTTAAAATTCTTCGAGGAAATGAATGCTGAAAAATCTCCATCGACAATATCGCATAATGTAATTTCAGTTTCGGGCGTGTCGCCAACAGACATAACGGTTCTTATTTTGCCTATTTGATTTCCGGGGAGGGTAATCATCATATTGGTTTGTGGATTTTTTACTTTTTTCCCTTCTTGCATTACCCGAAAAATATTTCCAATTCTGATGTTTTGAGATTTGCCACCGGCAATAATGATTTTCCCATCCTCAAATCCAAGGATATAGCTTCTCCAAGGCCGGTCAAGAAGGTTTTCAATAATGTTGGAAGCTAAGTTTGTGATGGCTGCGTCAAGCGCTTTATCATTTATTGCTGAATCATACCCTGCCCGTTCGCCTACGCCAAAAACACTACCAGCTTCTGAAAAAGCTTCGCCTTCGCCTTCCTCGGAATATAATATTTGGCCGGTGCGAACCTCAATTAGCCTGACATGCACTTTCGCAAAAGCAATTTGCCGCTTTGTACGGCTGAATATACCAACTTTTCCTTGATGCTTTCTGCCAAACTCTGTAACAGAACCGATAATTAGGTAATCAGCCATGTTTTTTAGTGGTTCATAATTTTCCATATTTAATTCTTTGGTGATTTTGTCGAGATCAGCTCTTTCAAGCAGTATAAATTTCTCTGTTTCTACAAGTTTTGAAGACAAAATATCCACTGCTTGTTTACCGATACGGTCATTGTTTTCATTGATAAAGAAACTTTGTCCATACTTGGTTTCATTGGTAAATCTAGCAATAGCTACCTTTCTTTTCAGGCCTTTCTTGGCGCCAATACTTATTCTTTCTTGTTGAATTGTTTTGCTAATTTTTGGCTTTTCTTTAATATCTTTTACCTCTGGTCTTTCAATGGTTGCACAAGAAGCCAAGAGAGCCGTGAGCAATATAAAACTAATCAAAATGTAACGTGTTTTCATTTAAAAGTCCTCCTTTGAACTTGATTGCTCGAATATAGGTAAAACTATCTTTGTCCATCAAAATTTATCTTCACGCCGCCGAACGAAGAAGTCAGGGGCAGCCAGGGCTCACACAGACTTCACAAAACGATTGGTTCTTAGATTTCAGAGTATTCCACCGAAGCGGCTCAGCCCTAGCTGTCACCTGAACTGATGGGTTATCTAATCTTTTGGTTAATATGGGAATATTTGCAAAATTCCAATTTATTTATGTTGTTTATTGCGGAATTATTTCATTGCACTTCCAATCTTCGCAAAAATGGGATCCTACATACTTTAAGTGTGGAACAAATAAGGAGAATCCCATTTTTATCTCTGTTTTTCCCAATACACGCCCAGCTAATACCACCCTTTCTTTAGACTTGAATAAACCTTTTGGAATATTTGAAACTACAAAAAACTTTCCATCTGACTTAAAAACACCTTGTGTAGCTGTAATCATGGTATTAAATGTTAAAACTATCCCAACATTCTTCCCTTTATAAATAAATGGATTGACAGATAATTCTGCCAATGGAGGCCAATATTCAACACCGTTTTTTCTTGTAAATTCATCAAATTTTTCTTTTACAATTTTTTGGATTAAATGATATGGGTCTATTTTAGGTTTTGGCATCCCTGTAATCTTCACTCCTGCATCATCAGCAATTACACTGATCACTGCCAATGATGTTTCAAATAAACCTGTAGAATAATCGCCCTCTTTGCAATACGGTACAAGGATTTGCCTTCCTATAGC
>DAOVNB010000033.1 GCA_030630425.1 archaeon
AATCTATGCAACAAAAAAAGAATATCAGCAATTAAGGTCGTTTCCGTACACCTTATCGTCTTCGTCGCGGCAATAGACATTATCGTTTTTTATCTTAAATGATACATACATATATGTTCCGTTTTCATCCGGTTCGCAGCATTTTCTGTCGGCAAAGGTTTGCGCCAAATCATAATAATCATCTTCAAGCTCATCCAAATCATCGCTAAACTGGTCCCTTTCTGCCTCTGCCAAATCCAGATGATTCTGAAGCTCAACATTATCTTCCATGCATGTTGTAAGGTTTGTTATACAAACAGAAAGGCTTGCAGTTGTTGTGTCAAAATTTGCCTGAAGAGCTGTTTTTTGTGTAGTGCATGTATCCAGGTTCAAAGAAGTTGCTGCAAGATTTGACTGAAAATTGTCTCTTTGTTCTTTTGCTATTGCAATGTCATTTCCGCAAAGATAATATGCCTTGTTTGCATCAAATTTAGACAATCTCGGAAAATCCGAATTAGCGGTCATTATCTTATCCTGCTCAGACAAAAACATGTTGCCCGTAATAGAAGAGCCCACAAAATAAAGAAGCAGGAATAAACCGAATATGCCAAGAGTAATTTTTATAGTTCGTTTATTCTTATCCACAAAAGACGAAACATCAAACCCGGAACCGGTATCGCGGTCATACGGTCGCTGTTTTTCTTTTGGAACATACCGATAATCTGCCATGTCATAAAATAAGTTATATTGCTTTATATGTTTAACTCAAGCCGTCAGGATATCATCCTTAAACTTCTCAATCTCGTCCTTGAATCTTTTGATTGTTTTTGGAGTGTGCTCTTCCTGGACCTTAAGGATTGTTGAAAGCTCTTTTATGGCGGTTTCAGTATCATAATTCCTTGCCTCTTTTAGCGGCGAAACTTCCTTAAAGCCTGTAAGCTTTTCCTTGATACTTTTGATTCCTGCAGTATTTTTTTCCCTTTTGAAAAACATCAAAGGCCCATGTATCTTCTTAAGTTCTTTCCAGTTCTTGAAAAGCGCGCGCGCATAAGAAGCTGCCATATTGATTTCTTTTGTTCCAAGCTCTTTTAGTGCGTTATTGATTATTGCTTTTTTTTCTTTTTCTTTTTTCCCGGTAAGAGAACCCGCCACAAATTCGAGCCGGATTACACCGTCCTGTATCTTGCGGGTTCCGATAATCTTTATGCGTTCAATATCTCCTGTATTCTTCACATGTGTTCCGCCGCATGCCTGAACATCCACATTGCCTATTTTTATAATACGGACAAGCTTGCCCGGTGACCCCCCACCCTGATAGATTATAAACCCGTACTTTTTCTCTGCCTCACCGCGCGGAAGTTCGGTTATATCAACTTTAATTTTTTGTGCAATCAAATCATTTGCCATTTTCTCAATTTTCATGAACTCGTCATCTGTCAAATTATCATAATGCGTTATATCCAGCCGGGACTTCTCAACAGTTTTTGCCGCCCCCGCCTGCCAGATATGAGGGCCTAAAACAACTCGTGCACAAGCCCCTAAAACATGGGTTCCTGTATGCATTTGGGTCAAAAGCTTTCGCCTCAAAGCATCAACAGCGCCTTTGACTTTCGCCCCTTTCTTAAACTTTGATGCGTCTTTCACTTTATGCAAAATAATGTTGTCAACTTTAATCACATCAACAACTTTTACACCGTTAAGTGTTCCTGTATCATGGTCTTGGCCTCCGCCCGTTGCATAGAATACAGTACGATTAAGAATAATCCACGAATCCTTGACATCAACAACAACAGCATCAAAATCAAGATTGTTTGTGTCATAAAATAATTTGTCCGTTGGTTTTATCCCCAAAAGATCAAAGGATGTTTTTTTCTCTTTCTTTATTTCTTTTTCATGTTTTGCTGCAAGCTTCACATAAAAATCGCCAGGAATATGAACCTCTTTTCCGGAATCTACTGCAACCTTTTCTATAAGCTCAGGAGTGATTCCATGAGACTCATAAAGTTCTGCCAGTTTTTTTTCTTTAAAGCTGCTGTTTTTTGCAATAAGCGATGTTATTATTTTTCGAGAGCGCTCTTGGGTCAATTTATATTTTTTTTCCTCAACAGACATTATTTTCCTGACATTCTCTATATTATCCTTTAGCTCAGGAAACATCGGCTTCAAATAATCCGCATGCCACAACGCAACATCACTCAGAGTAAAATCAAAATCATACTTATTTATGAAATTAAGCGCGCGCCTGAGTATTATCCGAAGATTATACCCTCCACCGACATTTGACGGTATGCCGCCGTCAGCAATTGCAAAAAGAAGAGTACGCGCATGGTCAGCAGCCGCATAAAGCGCCTGCATTGGCTCAACCATCTTAATCATGTCATCAACAGAAATCCCGACAGTTTTTGCGGCATCTAACCTTGCCTTTTCCATATCATCGACTTCATCTAAATTGAGATTCCCTGCAATAACAGAATACTTGTCAAAAGCGTCATGGTCAATCTCGATATTTGAAAGCTTCTTCATTTTTGGTGTAACAGGCCCAAAAAGAGAATCATAAGATGCAGGAGTCCCGTTTGAAAACCAAACAAGCCGCTCCAAACCCCAGCCCACATCAATCACCTTCATGTCAAGCTCTTTTCTTGAAACCCCATCAGGCGACTGAAACTGCATAAAGACCGAATTAACAAGTTCAAGGCCCCTGGAAAATGTTTCCATTGAAGGCCCGAACGCGGAAAAGTCATTCATCGCCCACACATCCTCAGCATAGACAAGCTCTTTTTCAGGAATCCCCATTTCCTTTGTCAGGAACTTAAAATTAAGGTCAATGCATTGGTCCTTAAAGTATCCTGTTTTAGGATGCCCGAACGCATGCTGCCCTGCCATGACAAATGATGTCAAATGCCTTCCTGTAACCCCTACATTAGGGATATCATTAAACCTTAAGCATACCTGCGGCACAACAAGTGGATTGTGTGGATATTCAAAAGACATGTTGCCGTTTTCAAGCCTCTGGAAATCCTGGATTGAAGCCATAGTAAAAAACAAATCCGGCCTCCAGCGATCAACTACGGGATATCGTGGAACAGATGCATGGCCGTGCTTCTTAAAAAATTTCTCAAAAACCCGCCACATCTCAATGTAGTCAAACTTCTTTTTTGTGATTGTGTTTCCTATAAAATCATAGTTCTGGCATGGCGGGTCTGCACAATGCACCCTATCAGAATCAAGTGTCCAGAAGTTTTTCTTGCATGTTGGGCAGGTTTTTCGCACAAACCCCTTTTGCTTGAAAATCTCCACTTGATAGTGCTTTTTCCAGTCATTTGCAAATTCCTTCTTTAAAATCGGTTTTGTAAGCATTGAAACCACATCTAGTAGTATAAAAAGATACTATTTAAATAAATTTAATTATTTAAATAATACCAACCAATAAGTAAGAATTATGGATTATTTAACGATTATCTGGATAATTATAGCATTGGTTCCATTTATTCTTTTGGGAAAGACCCCTAAAGGCATATACCTTTATGTAGCCGTAGGCGCGTTTGCAGGGGCCCTAACCGCTGCTCTTGGGGCGCCGTTCGGGTTCCAGGCAATAACCGCAGTGCATGCAGGCGTATTATACCTTCTTGTAACAGAAACCGGCCTTGAGAATTTCTTCTGGATTGTTGTTATCTTAAGCGAACTTCTGTTTTTTGGCGTGTATTATATATAATTATTACACTATGTGTATTTTATGCCGGCAATAGACTTTACAAAAATTGGTGAAGGTGGGGGCGTTTTTACACAACCCCTAATCCACAAAAACATCGCCTATTTCGGTGCATGCGATAAGTATTTCTATGCTGTTGATATAGATACAGGCGAAGAGCTTTGGAGCATTTTAACAGACGGCATAATAATGTCCTCCGCAGCACTTGATAATGGCATTCTTTATTTCGGCTGTTTTGACAACTGCCTTTATGCAATATCTGTTAAAGAAAAAGAGGTCGTATGGAAACTAAGGCCCGGAGGCATAATTGTTTCATCCCCGGTTATAAAAGACAACATAATTTATTTCGGCTCCTGTGATTCTTATGTGTATGCGGTTTCAACAAAAACGCAGGAAACCTTATGGAAATTCAGGACAGAAAATGAAGTCCAAAGCGATGTTACAATTGATGGTAACATGTGTTACTTCAGCTCAACAGACCAGTATCTTTATTGTCTTGATCTTAACGGCACACTTCATTGGAAATATCGCGCAGGCGGCGAATTTCTTATAGGCGCGCCAACAGTCTCAGGCAAACTAGTTTACGCCGCATCATCGGACGGCTATCTTTATGCTCTTGATAAAAACACCGGAGAACTAAAGTGGAAATTCTTATCCGGAGGAGAAGCATACAACTGCATCGAAGCTGATGAAAAAAATGTTTATTTCGGAAGCCGTGACAGGTACCTATACGCGCTTGACAAAAACACAGGAGAACTTATCTGGAAGTTCCGGGCAAACCAGGGCATGGCAGTAAAACCAACAATCACAGACATACTTTACATCGGTTCCGATAAATTATACGCGCTTGACAAAAAAGGAGCTGTACTTTGGGCGCACAAAACATCTGAAACAGAAGATCCCCTTTCTTTCTGCAGGAGTCCGGCAATACACAACAAAAAACTTTACTTTACTTCCTTTGACGGGCACCTAAGATGCCTTGACATGGACGGCAGCTTAATCTGGGCTTTTAAGACCAAATCATCTAAAAGCGTAAAACTTTCACAGGGAGCAATAACAAGCATGTCCTGGTGGGACGAAAAAATGTTCTCTGTTTTTGAGGAAGAACATTCTTTTGCGCCTGCAGAGCCATACCCCATACTTTCAAGATACGGAACAGATATCCTGACAGAACTTGAAGACAAAATAGAAAACAAGTATGTTGACATGAAAAACCCATACCTTAAGGACAAAAAATATGCTGAACCAACATCAATATACACAGAAAAGAAAAAAACAGAAAACACCGACAAATGGAAAAAGGTTTTTGGGATTTAAGATAAATTTATCAAAATATACTTCTCTAAATATTATATGCCCGCAATTGATGTTTCAAAAATTGGTGAAGGTGGGGGTATTTTTTGCCGCCCTGCAATTCATGATAATATCGCCTATTTTGGCGCATGCGACAAGTATTTCTATGCGATTGGCACCAAAGACGGCAGTGAATTATGGAAAATATTTACCGATGGGGCTATACTGTCATCTCCCGCGCTTGACAACGAAATGCTTTACTTCGGCTGTTTTGACAGCTGCCTTTATGCAGTTTCCATAAAAGAAAAAGATATTGTATGGAAACTAAGAACTGGGGGAATCATAGCTTCTTCACCGATTGTAAAAGGCAACATCATCTATTTCGGCTCGTGCGATTCTTACCTTTACGCCGTATCTGCCAAAACACATGAAACCTTATGGAAATTCAAAACAGGGAATGAAATAATCGGAAACCCCATAATCGATAATGATAAAATATATTTCGGCTCAACAGACAAATATTTTTACTGCCTTGACAAGAAAGGCGTTTTTGTATGGAAATTCCTTGCAGGGGGTGAATTTCTTATTGGCGAGCCCTGTATTTCAGACAATACGGTTTACGCCGCAGCATCGGATGGCTACCTGTATGCACTTGATAAAAACACAGGAGCGTTAAAATGGAAATTCTTATCCGGCGAAGAAGCATATCTCTGCAATGCCTGTGATGAAAAACATGTTTATTTCGGAAGCCGCGACAGGTACCTATACGCGCTGGATAAAAACACAGGAGAAGTTAAATGGAAATTCCGTGGCAACATGAGTTTTAATATGCCCCCCATTATTACAAAAGACCGGATATATATCGGATTGGACAAGATATACGCAATTGACAAAAAAGGGCATCTTATCTGGCAATACAATTTTTCAGAAATAGTGGATGCTTTTTCTTTTGCCTATAGTCCTGTGTTATACAAAAACAAACTCTATTTCACAGCCTTCGACGGATATTTTAGGTGTATTGATATTGACGGAAACCCGCTATGGGAATTCAGGACAAATGCGCCAAGAGGTGTAGAATTTAAACCCGGAGTTATGACATCAGTTTCATGGTGGGATGAAAAACAGTTCTCTGTTTTTGAAGAAGAGCATTCTTTCGCCCCGGCAGAACCCTACCCCATACTTTCAAGATACGGAACCGACATCCTGACAGAACTTGAAGACAAAATCGAAAACAAGTATGTTGACATGAAAAACCCATACCTTAAGGACAAAAAATATGCTGAACCAACATCAATATATACCGAAAAGAAAAACACAGAAAACACAAACAAATGGAAAAAAGTTTTTGGGATTTAATAATCTTTTTCATCCCCACGATGCCAATTTACAACTAGTGCAATCGCTTCCGGACGATATTTAAGTAACATCTTTGCATCGATTTTGCCCGTTTTTTTAACAATTTCTTCTAGTTCCGCCACATGAGAATCTATATTAAAAGCATTAAAAGGAAGGGCCTTTGGCTCTTCAATACTAACAACATCTTCTACTCCAGTTATTCGAAGATTCACCCGGGAAGGATATATATTTGGCTCTTTACGGCTTTCTTTATCTAAAAGAATTCGCTGATAAACATCATTAGTATCTAAATATTCAAAAAACCGTATCTTAAGTTC
>DAOVNB010000179.1 GCA_030630425.1 archaeon
ATCGGACATTATCAAACCAAACAAAAATTAAAATGTGAATTGTTGGAAGGAGAACCAATATTTCCAAATAATATGTGTATTCGCATTCAAGACATTGCTATTGTTCCTGATGCCGGAGAATATGACCTACTTAAAAAGAGATTTCCTAATTATCGATAACGGGTTTTTAAAAATCCCATCTAAAATTAATCAAAATCGAATCAGGCCGTTTATGCGCGCCGTAATTCAATTCTTAGAATACTTCATCTTCACCAATAGCGCGGCTATGAATCCCATTGCAAGGCCTGCAAGGGGGCCAATGTCCCATCGGCTATAGTATGCTCCGAGAGTAAGGCCTATGAAGAAAAAGCCAACAAATGCCAATCCGCTTAAGTCTTTCGCTTTATCTTTTGCCATGCTACTATATTGTATTTTGTTTTTTATATATTTTTTGATTAGTATAAACTCAAAATAAAGCTCAAAAACATACATATTTCTTAGTTAATCCCCAAAAATGATACGAACATTTATATACTATCTTTCACATAATACTGAATGTTCAGAAAGTTGTGAAAGTTGGTCCAATGGTTGAAAAAGCAAAAGCCGAATTTATCGAACTTATGACTGATAGCGGCAAGGCCAAAGGCTTTGATGAGCTTTCATCTAAAATATGGGCTATTCTTTATGCAGAGCCAAAAGAGCTTTCTTTAGACGAGCTTTCAAAAAGAACAGGATATTGCTTGTCTGCTGTAAGCACTGCCATGAAATTTATGGAACGCGCACAACTTATAAAACGGATAAAAAAACCGAAATCAAGAAAAGCATATTTTTATATTGAAAAAGACATTTTAAACAGTTTCATGCAATTGTTAAAAAGGCATTACAATACAATACTTCTGCCTTCAAAGCAAAAGCTTCCGAAAATAATTGACCGCTACAGGCAGTCAAAAGAATCAAAAGAAGAATTAATAATTGTGCAAAATTATTATGATCAAATACTTGCGTACGAGAAAATAGTTGATAACACAATAAGTATGCTTGAGAAAGAAATAAATCCAATAAATAAATGAAGTGTTTTTATGCAAAAAGCAAAACATATAATTGAGCTTAAAAGCGTAAAGAAAATATACCGTATGGGTAATGTTGATGTTCCTGCATTAAACGGGGTTTCAATGACAGTAAACAGGGGTGAGTTCATCGCAATTATGGGCCCTTCAGGCTCCGGCAAATCAACTTTGATGAATATGGTGGGCTGCCTTGATGTGCCGACAGTAGGCAATATATTCTTAGACGGAAAAGACATAGCAAAGATGAGTGAAAGCGCTTTGGCGCAAATAAGAGGGCGAAAAATAGGGTTCGTGTTCCAGAAATTTAACCTATTGTCTACACTAACAGCTTTAGAGAATGTCACAATCCCTATGATGTTTCAAAACATAGAAGAATCAAAAAGAACAAAAAGGGCAATTGAGCTTTTAAAAATTGTAGGGCTTGATGATCGAGCGCATCACAAGCCAAGCGAGCTTTCAGGGGGCCAGCAGCAGCGGGTTGCAATGGCAAGGTCACTGGCAAATGATCCCGAAGTAATTCTTGCCGATGAGCCCACGGGAAATCTTGACACAAAAACAGGAAAAGAAGTGATAAACATACTTAACACCCTTAACAAAGAAGGAAAGACAATTATCATGGTAACGCACGATCCGGATGTTGCAAAATTTGCGCAAAGGATTGTTTACATAAAAGACGGTTTGATAAATTCAAGCAAAATATAAACGGAGTGGTGAGTTTAATGAATACAATGAAATTTTTGGGTATTTTTGTGATGTCTGTACTTTTTTTGAATATGGCCGGCGTTAATGCCGCAAGTTCTGCAACACTTGATGTTTCGGTCTTAAAATATGAGCCAACCCCTGCAGAGCCGGGAAGATACATTGATGTGTGGTTCAAGATAGACAACACAGGAACTGATGCGGCCACAGACGCCACACTTACTCTTGAGCCGAAATTTCCTTTTTCAACTGATGATGATCCTGTAATCAATATAGGGATATTGAACCCTCTTGATTCAACAACAATAAAATATCGTATCCGTGTTGATGAAAATGCTGTTGAGGGGACAAGTGACCTGGATGTTAAATACAGCGCAAATCCCAAGACAAGCATTAGTGTATCTAAAAGCTTTGGTATTGAAATAAGGACAAGTGATGCGGAGATAAGTATAATTTCCTCAAAAACGAACCCAAGTGAATTTTATCCGGGTCAGGAAGGCATGGTAACACTTGTTACCAAAAACCTTGCGGACTCGACACTTCGCGATGTTACAGTGAATCTGGACCTTTCAGGAACAACCACACCTTTTGCGCCTGTGGATACAACAACTTCAAGCAAGTTCAAGACAATGACTGCGGGGGAGACAAAAACAATAAACTATGGTGTTGTCGCGACTCCTGATGCGGCAAGCGGAATATATAAGGTTCCTGTAATTATAACCTTTTCAGATAATGCGAGAATAAGTTATACAACAAATAATATCATAAGCCTTATTGTCGGCGGAAAGCCAGATATCCTTACAAATGTTGAGCCTGAAAATATTTTTTTGTCAGGAACAACAGGGGATGTGAGAGTAAACATCATAAATCGCGGGCTTGTTGATATAAAGTATGTGACTGTCAAAGTAACGCCGACAGATGATTTTGAGCTATTG
>DAOVNB010000011.1 GCA_030630425.1 archaeon
GGAAAAGAATGGAATGGTTTGAAGAAGCAAGGCACCTTTCAGTCCAATATCAAAACGGAATTAAACAATTTTTTGAAGAGTTGAGACATGGTGGCAGCTAAAAAAGAGAAAAGAATAGAATACAAAGACGAGCTTCTATCCGGCCAGGATGTCATTGTGATAAAATTCAAAGGCAATGACCCCTTCGGAAAGATATGCACGTCAATTGAAGGAATAATGCGCCAGACTCTTGAAATAGACGCCCCTAAATTCTTTGAAAAATATATTGGCTGGGATTTAACTGACGGCACATTTAAAGGCCGCTGGGAAGCAAGAAAACCGGGCGACCGCTGGACAAAAATGTATATAAGTGTGTGGTGCTGGGGGGTGCAAAGCCTTAAGGACAAGAACGGCTGGATGAACTTAAAGATAAACGCCACAATAGATACAAAACTATGGTACCATCACAGCATCCAAAAAAGCCTTTGGTGGACTTACGCATATGCATTCTATAATCGCCACAGACGAAAAATGTGGGAAGAATACAGGGATTATCTTTTTGAGATAGAAGAGCGCATAAGAGAAGAGCTTGGAATTTCAAGAAAAAGCCCGAACCAAGTGCATGCAGCGGGTTGATATAGTCCCATAAGCTTATGGTTTTTAAGATATATTACGACCCAATCAGACCAAAATATCATCTTCTTTGTGTTTTTCAGATGATTCATTATCTGTTTTCGGCATGATGGTTCGATCTATTTCCTGAGGCAAATCCATAGAAACACCGTCTTTTTCCATAAGGTCTAAAACAGTCTGTTTTTCCTTATAATACATGGATAAATAACGGGCAACTTCATGAAATGCAAAAATCTTTTTCTTTAAAAGCCAGCCCAAAAACAAGTTTCTAAGGTTTATCTCTTTTTCAATATTCAAAAGTGTTGTGCCGTATTCCATACTGACTTTTTCAACAATATAACTGTGGTGCTTTTCATGCCTGTCAAACACCGGCGACCATTGGAAGCTTTTTATGACCTGTGCTTTTCCGTTGTTAGGATCCACACTTTCTATTTCTGCCAATTCTTTCACTCTTCTTGCGGATTTTCCGAACTGCGATGCATGTGTTATTACAACAACCACATCAAGGGAATCTATAAGAGCCGGCGGAAGCTCAATTGGCGGGGTCTCCATTCTTTTTATGATATCCTCTACAGAACCCCCATGTATTGTGCCCATTGAGGGATGGCCTGAAGCCATGCCCTGAAAAAGGACAGATGCTTCTTTACCTCTTACTTCACCTACAATCACATAGTCCGGGTTCTGCCTAAAAGATTCCTTAAGCAAATCAAACATAGTAACTTCGCCGTATTTTGTGCCGTCTTTTGTGACTGTGCCAAAGCCGGTTCTTGATACGGATGGTATCCAGTTATCATGCGGGAGATTTATCTCGCGGGTGTCTTCAATAGACACTATTTTATCCTGCGGCGGTATGAATGATACGAGAGAATTCAAAAAAGAAGTTTTTCCGGCACCTGTTCCGCCGCAAATTAAGATGTTGCTCCGGTGTTCTATCAGATACCATAAGTACGCCATCACATCTGTAGATGTTGTCTTGTTGTGTACAAGTTCAATAGCACTGTACGGTATTTCCCGGAATTTTCTTATTGAGTATGTAGGGCCTTTTGTTGTAACATCCTCGGTCATTGTAGCATTAATTCTTGAGCCGTCAGGAAGAGACCCGTCAAGTATCGGCTCTGCATAGGATATATATCTTCCGCATCTCTCTGCAAGTTTCACAACAAACTCCTCAAGTTCTTTTTTGTCTTCATAAACGACACTAGTCCTTACATTGCCGTATTTTTTATGTGTAATATATATGGGCACGCCATTTCCGTCACACCCTATATCTTCTATGTATGTGTCGAACATAAATGGCTCTATTCTGTTTAAGCCTACAAAAGTCACATATACAAAATACATTATCCTGGTATATTGACCAGGCTTAAATTTTATGCCGTATTCTTCAATTATCTCAAGTGTTTTTTTTTGGATATACGCTAAAATCTCGTCTTGTTTCTTTAATGTGTGTATATCTTTCTCAAGAATTTTAGAAAGCCCTGCTTCTATTTTTTGAACTGTTTTTCTCTCATCTTCAGTAAGTTCCGGCTGAATAATATTGTATATTATTTCTTTTTCTTTGTCACTCCAGGATATATGAGCATATGCAAATGGGGGAATTAACGGATATTTTACATCCAGCTGGCTTAAATCCCGTATTGTGGGCAAAACCATGACTTTTTTTGGAATCCCTATCCTAAATCGCTTGACTTCTTCTCTGAATTCCCGCTCTTCCTCTTTTTCTTCTTCAACTTTTCTTCTAAGCCATCCGCGAAGTTTTGTCATTTATTGCACCGTATTAATTCATAAAAATATTTTTGTGTTTAGATTGACCTTTTTTCAAGATGCCGCACTACTTCTAAAATCTGTTCATTTTGCGCGCGAAGAGTCCTTACTTCTAAAAGAAGAGATTCTATTCTTCTTGATAAGGGATTTGTATCTTCTGGTGATTGCGCAATTGCAATGGGCTGCGGCTCGGGCAATGATTCAGGTACAGCCATTTGTTGTGGCTGCTGAACCTGCGGATATACAGCTGCCTGTTGCGGTTGTTGTTGTGCCTGTTGTATTGATTGCTGCATGGGCTGGTTCTGTGCCGGCTGTTGTGCTGAAAGCGGGGGGAGCATTTTAGGCGCAGGCACGCTTAAATGCGGGTCATCCATCTTTGTCGGGTCTGACATCCTAAGGTCATTGCTTGAAGGAAAATCAACATCCGGCATTTCAGCTGCCGGCTGTCCGGACATTGCGTCCTGAGACTGCGTAAAATCCTGTGATTCTTGTACCTGCTGCTGTGGTTGTTGAGGTGATTCCGGCTTTTCATGAAAATATGCATCGCTCATGCCAAAGCGTGAATTCTGTTTTTGGCTCCCTTCAAGAACTTTTTTAGAGTATGAATCAGTTCCGGTTGAATCAGTTCCTGTGTTATCAAATGCATCATCAATTTCTGAATCTATGCTTTTGCCTTGAAGCTTTCCTTTAAGATTTCCAAACATTCCTATAAAATCACCCGCAAACTATATAACCGGCAGTAAGTTATATTATTTGTAACGGAGTATATATTGTTTAGTGTTTTTTATGGCGGATACTTTTTTAGCAAGGCTTTTTGGGAAAAATGAAAAAGAATCTAAAAACAACAAACAAGAAACTAAACACGAAGAAGAATTACCTGCTTTTACAGGCCCTGCCGCAATACACAATCCCGATTCCCGGTGGGATAGGCAAAATAAACCTATAGGCTATATTCTTGGAGCAAGCCCCGGGTTCGCCCAATTTGCTCAAGGAGAAGAAAAACTCGCATCAACAGGCTTAGGGCGAAAAATCGCAAAAGCATCCCGCATGGGCTTTGATTTTGCCATGATTGATTATGAGGCGCTTTCCGAGATGTATGAGCCGGATTTAAAAGCGCTAATAAGGCGCATAAAAAAAGCACAAGGCAATGAAGCTATAGGGCGAAAGTTTGAAGTAGGAGTGCACCTGCCGACAGATATAGACCTTTGCATTGCAAACGCATTCCAATGGACGCAGATGCAGGAAAAACTGATACGGGGCGCTTATTCGTCTGCAGAGCTTGTTGGCGCCAGATTCTACCTATTCCATACTTCTTCAAATATCCGCCCGCATGTAACATTTAAAGTCGGCCAGCAGGAACCAAGAGTTGCACAAGTTTCGCACGACGGAATAAATCTTGGCGATTTTATGGATACTGTAGACAAAGGACAATATATTGACCCAAAATATGCAGACAAGGGAATTATCAAAATCGAGAAAACTCCGGAGGATGGTGAATGGAATGGAATGGCTGACTGGTTTAAGGCAAAATTCATAAGCGTTCTTTTTAATGTAATGGGTGCTGCAGGAGACCCGGGAGTTATTGGCTGGCTTGAAAAAAATATGATTATGAATACCATACACGGTTTTGATTCTGGAAGAAAAGAAGCAGAAAAGCAATATAATGATTTTCGTAAAGATGCATGGAAAGGGGTTAAGATAAAAGAAGAACAATTGATAACTCAAAAAAACAATGAATTAAATGAAGAAATAAAACAAACCACCGCAAACATTAATATGTTGGATGAAAACATAAAACAAATAAAAAAACAAATAGAAGATTTAAATAACGCAAAACAAAACTCACCGCAAACATTAATACAAGAACTAGATAGTTTACAACATAAAAAAGCACAATTAGAAACGTACAAATACAACAATACTAAAGAGCTAGAAACAAATAATTACACTCTCAAACAAATCAAAGATTCAGAACAATTGGAAGAAGTTATTCTTGAAGTAACAAAACGAGAAAAAACGAATCCGATGGTTTTAAACAGACTCGAAAATGAATTTTTCATCGAACTTAATGGTGGAAAATATCACCCCCAAATAAAAGCAGAACCTTTATGGGATGAATATCAAAGGCTTCAAAATTTACGCATGACTTTCGAACGCTATGAATTTGATACGATTTATGATTTCTGGAGAACGCATGGTTCTGAATGCGAAGAAAGAGTATCTTATCATGTCATTGCTAAATACTTGTGGTTGACACAGGATCCTTTATGGCTAGATATTGTGGGCGGCGAATACGAACCAGACATGATTTTAAAACACGCGGACGAAGATAAAGAATATTATTACGATGACGGTCATGGGGAAAAAATAAGAGAGCTTGTTAAAAACCTAATAACTACTGTTGCTTCTAAATACATAGAAGGCCATCTTTTTACAACAGACCATACAAGAAACATGAATTCTCTTCCAGAACAAAGAATCCGCGAGCATGTTAAAAAAGTCAAAGATGAAGTCGCAGGCGCCAATAACTGCGAAAAGGCAACATCTGTCTATTGGTATACGCGATTCAACAAGATTATGATATACATTGAGACTGCCATGCCACCACAGGGACAGGAAGGGCAGTTAAGGATTATGAGCGCAAATGACCATGTTCGGCTTGCAAAGCACTTGGATGATGGAGAATACACTTCATACGCAATGGATTTTGAGCACTTGATGGATAATTTCATAGATCCCGGAAAAGACATAGAAACATTAAAAGACGGCGATGGAAAATATATTACAATGCTTCATATAAATGCACCGCGGCCTGTTATGGGAACCCACGCGCCTCTTGACTTGATTTCTCATGACCAGTATCTTCTTTATGTCTGGATGTATGACTTAAAGCAAAAAGGGATGGAAAACGCATACATAATCTGGGAGATGGGTTCCTTTGGCTCAAGGGAAAGCGCTACGGCATTTAGACGGCTCATAAAATGCCTTGAAGTCAATCAGCATTACGATAACCTGCCAAACGAATTTTTCGGTATTGACGAGACCTTTGAGGCACAGCAGCATGTCGCAATCCGTGAGCATGCGTATGATCCTCTTGAAGGGGTTCTTATGATACCGGAAGAATCGCATACGCTTTTAAGCTCTGCTGCAAAAGAAAAAGGCAAGCTTGCAGAGTGGGCAAGAGAAAGGTTCAGGTAAAGCTTTATATATTCTTGTATCATATAAGGTAATACAACATATTACGCTAACTATTGAGGGCGATTTTTATAAAGGCAGTAATACTTGCAGGCGGAAAGGGAACAAGGCTTAGGCCGCTTACTTATGCAGTGCCAAAACCACTTCTTCCGATAAACCAAAGGCCTATGCTTGAACATATACTTCTTCACTTAAAACAGCACGGCATAACAGACATTATAATTGCTGTCGGATATCTGGGTTACCAGATAAAAAATTATTTTGGTGACGGCTCAGAACTTGGTGTCAAAATAGAGTATTCTGAAGAAAAAGAAGCGCTTGGAACTGCCGGGTGCCTCGCAAAACTTAAAGGCAAGCTTGAAGGAGAGCCATTTTTAGTCATGGGCGGGGACAATCTTACAAATCTTGATATTACCGATTTTGTGAGGTTCCATAAAGAAAAAAAAGGCATAGCCTCTATTGCACTTGTTGAAATTGAAGTGCCTGTCGAATACGGCGTTGCAGACCTTGAGGAAGACAAATCCATACTTCGTTTTAGGGAAAAACCGGTTTTCAAGTATAATGCAAGCACCATGCTTTATTGTTTAAATCCGGAGATACTTGAGTTTATTGAAGAAGGAAAAGATTTTGCAAAAGATGTATTTCCTTTTCTTCTTTCACGAGGTTATAAGATTTTCGGATACAAATTCAATGACCTGTGGATTGATGTAGGCCGCATGGATGATTTTAACAAAGCGAACGAACGACATGTAGAAGAAAAACCCAAAAAAGAGAAAACATAAATACTAGAACGAACCATAATTATATTATGACCGATATTATTTCTGTAATTTCCGGAAAAGGTGGTGTGGGCAAAACAACGGTTGTCTCAAATTTAGGCTGCGCACTTGCAAAAAGAGGGAAAAAAGTTCTTGTTATTGACGGCAATGTTACAGGTGCAAGCCTTGCTCTTCATTTAGGCGTTCCTGATATGCACCCGACATCATTGAATGATGTCCTTGAAAACAAAGCATTTCTTACACAAGCTATTTATAATCACCCTTCGGGATTTCTTGTAATTCCTGCTAAACTTAATGACTTAGAAGCGAATCTCGGCGGTCTTGAAAAACATCTTGGCGGGCTTGTAGGCACAAATGATGTAATTCTTATTGATGCTGCTGCCGGCGTTTCTGAAGAGGTTGAAGCAGCTGTTAATGTATCCGATAAAGTTCTTGTTGTAACAAACCCGGAACATGCAGCAGTATTAAATGCTCTTACCGCAAAAAAGCTTGCGCAAAAAAAAGGCAAGGATATTTTAGGAATCGCCCTTAATAATGTGCGCGGTGAGAAGCACGAGCTTACCTGCGACCAGATAGAGGCCCTTCTTGAGATTCCTATAATCGCAAAAATACCTCACCAATGGAAAGTTTTAAGCGCAATCTCAAAACGGCAGCCATTTGTTGAAACTGCACCCAAAAGTGCTGCAACAAAAGCAATACATGATTTAAGCTATACGATTACAGGTGAATCAGTGCCGAAAGAGAAGATAATGCAGAAATTGGGCCGCGCTTTTTCTAAGGATTTTGTTGTGCGGATTGAATAACTTTAGGGTTGTTATTTTTTTGCCCGTATTTGTGGAACATAAATAAATTCCGGCTTTTTAAAAGTGTTTCTGGATTTCCCAGAAATTGTTACTTTCGTACGATATGCATCTATGCCGATAAATCCCCGCCTGTAGAATTCTGTTACACAACGCATTTTAGAGGAGTTCTTAACCGAATACATATTCCAAAGCTCATCTGTTAAAGGCACAGCAGTGTATACTGTTTCATCCGCCTTAAAAATAAGTAGTTTTTCCCCCTCCAGGGATATTATTTGCTGGTAACAGGCATCACAGTTTGACCCGTCATATATCTTTTTTGGGGCAATCATATGAACAAGAGATTCTGATTTTTTCAGTTCTTCAATTAAGTATGTGATTATATCCTCCAGAACAGTAAGAATATCTTTCTTTTCTTTTACTGGTTCTAATAAAAAACTGTCTCTGCTTTTCTCTAAAACTTCCCTAAAATGAGCCATATTCGGTTCGCAGCTGCGGGCTTTGTACAATGATGCGCCTAAAAGCGCCCTTCCCCGCGGATTCAACAAATCTTTGTGTCTTGTGTTCAAATAGCGGTGCATCTGACCCCCCAAGGACATATTATCAACAATTCTCCCCAACAGGATTAATTTCGTAATATCTGCGTAATCCGCGTCTTCTTCTGATAAAAGTATCCTCGGCTCCAGCATTGTTTCTTGTTCTGACGAACTCATATCATAAAAAACAATCAGGAATTTATTTATACCTATGTAATAGTATAAACCTTTGACTTCTTTATTGATTTTCCAAAAAGTTCTGCGGGTAAATAAGCATATTCTGGTTTTTCAAAATGTGTGCCGTTTAAGGCGAAAGGACTTAACCCAATACTGCCCGCATTATAAAGTACTGAAAGGCAACGGTTGGTGGTTTTACCGACCGGTTTCATTTTGAAAAGTTGTTCATCTACCGGAAACACCACATATTTTTTATCAAAGATAGACTCAACACGGTGCGTCTTCTGAGAAGTTACTGTTTTAGAAATCACCGCGTATATATCCGAACAAATTGTTCCAGCATAAACAGGTTTCATCACTATTTTATGAAAGTCTGATTTCGATTCTTTCAGTTCTTCAATCAGGGATAAAAAAACAGTATTCAATGTTTCAAGAGAAGTATCTCTTTTAGCTAGTTTTTTTTCTATGTCTTCTATATCGGGTTTCGTTGGTCTTGGCGATGAAAAGGGTACTCCTAACAATCCTTTGGCCCTTAAAGGTGCAGGAACTCCCTTAAAATATCTTCCAATCTGGTATGTTAATGTAGCTTTAGAGATAATATCTCTATGTCGTTTTACTGCTTCGTATAATTCTTTTCCGGATAAAAAATTTTGCCTATCGTATTGTTCGTCAGACAGTATATCTTTTAGATACATAAGTTAGATATAAACAGAAAAGTATTTATTCCTATGTAGTAACATATTATGATTATTTGAAAAGAGCAACTTAATTAACGCCTAAAAAGAACAAAACCGCGCCCATAACCAATAGAATAAGCCCTTTTATTTTGTATTGCTCGTTTGTCTTTTTTGCGCATCGCTGTATATGATCTCTTGCCTTTTCAGGCAAAAACACAAAAAGCAGGCCCGAAACAATAACAAGCACACCGATTATTTGAAGCAAAACACCATCTGCTATAATTGCGGACATATAAATCACATAAACTATTCTATAATACTATATGGTTTACTATTATTTATAATATCTTCTGTTTTGAGGGCTTTTCGTGTTAAGTATATAAACTTGAGCAACACAATTAAATGTATTTGTATATCGATATACTGTTTTGATTTAGGTGATGTTTGATGACTGAAAAAAATGTGCTTCTAGGGTTTATTATTGCAACAACTGTTCTTTTTATGAATACGAATTTTCTCTTTGTAGGTCTTGTTACTGATCTTTTAGTGATTGCGGCATACCTGCTTTCCAAGTATCTTTACATCACCTATAAAACAGAAGGCAACTATCTTGAAAGAATTTACATGGTACCGCTTTACATAATACTTACAATGGCTGTGCTTGTAACCGGAATTTTCAGCATTCTTGGCAGATACATGTCTGTTTTTGCCAACAAAGCGCTGTTTTCAACATTCCCAATCCCAATAAAAGGGTATTTTGCTGCGGAAATGTTTTTTATGGCTGTTTTTGTATATCTTCTTTTTAAGACCGTTCTTGTTGATGTTCTTGAGCTTCACCTCAAGCTTGAAGGAAGCAAAGATTTAAGGCGTATGCAGAAAAGAAAAGAAAATATACCAACACGCGCGAAAGAAGAATCTGTTGCTGTTTTTAAAAGCATTCCGGAAGAAAAGCCAAAGGATGAACTATACCCTTATGATGTAAAAAAGCTTCCTGTTGTTGTAATGGTTGACAGGAACGAATAGTGGTTTATTCGGTTGCATTTGTGCGCACAAAAGCACACTGCTTTGTCTCTAGATAGTGAAAAAGCTTTTTAAAAGTTCAGATTGTACTATTTCTTAGTTTTTAGTGATGGACATGCTTAAAGAAGAAATTATACAACTACACACATTATTTGCACAAGTAAAAAAATACATTGAGGTGCATGATGAAAGGTATAAAGAGTTCTTTCAAGCATACAAGGATCTTGGCATAACGCCTCTACATGAGCACAGGAGTAAGGAAGAACAAAAAGGAGCCTTATTCGTTTTGGCTTACGGGATATCTTTGTTTTTAAAAGTGGAAACAGATCCTAATTTCTTATTGAATGGAATCCCTTACGACAGCCAACTTACTTTGATTGAGAAGAAAATTAAAAACTACCTAAACGAAACAGATGGTATTATCAACGCCTATCATTCTGCGGTTAGAGAAGTGCAACAAATGAATTCATCTAACAAAGTACCTCAAACACCACACACACATCCTGCTGCCGGGTATCCAGAAATAGCAACTGTGGCTCCAAGAGATGATGATAATATTTTTGGGTACGACAGATTCCGATAGCAAAGCAACTTCGGCCACAAGGAATTACCGTTGCAAGGAAGTAATGATTGACAGGAACGAATAAGCTATTCCATAACCATAAGCTCTTTTAAAAACGCCATTAAGCTTAAAACCACCATACACCCGACAATAACTGCTAATATAACTGTGTTTTTCGCAGATTCACAAGCCACGCTAAGTTCGTCTAAATATTGCAATAAAAGCAGTGTTGCAGGTATTAAAATTATAAGAGCAAGAAATAGCTTGAAATTCAAAAGACTTCCTTTTTCTTTCAACATACCATATCTTTTGAACTTGCTAGAATATAAAATTTTTTAGATACGGACAAACAAAAAATTATTTTTTAATCAGGCCATACCCAACAAGCCTGAACCTGCCTGAAACCTGTCTTGATAATGCCACTTTCTCACCAATGTCTGCGCATACCGGAATCTTTAGGGTGAATTCAGACACATTGCCTGGCTGCGTGCAAACGCCGATTGTTCTTGCAGTTCCGACACCCATAAGTATAGGTTCTTGTGCGCGAACAGGTTCCTGTTTTTCATTAATGCCCTCAATAAGATGCATTTCAAGTTTGAGTGTGTTCCATACAGGAGGCATTTTCCCATGAAGCCCTATAACTGAGCCTACAAGATTATCTGATTTTGCAATGTATGGATCAAGAGTGGTTGACAATGCAAGAAGGCCTCCGGGAGTTCCTTCCGTTACTGGTGTTTTTCCCTTGTTTATTGATGTTATCTTGGTTTTTAAAGGCGACCATTTGTTGTTCTGTTTTATGCCCGGCAGTATCTCTATTTCTTCACCAATTTTAAAAACACCCTCCACAACACTTCCGCCGACAACGCCGCCGACAAGATTTTCTATTTTCGTGCCTGGCTTGTTGAC
>DAOVNB010000171.1 GCA_030630425.1 archaeon
AGCGAGATGAAAATAAAGGCACATTTGAAGAGATTCCTGTTGTATCCCTTGTTGATCTTGAGACTATAAAAACCGGGCGGCAATTCATAAAATTAATTGTACGGCGGAGCTGAAAAAATGGCGCTTGTTTCCGACCGGTTCATTGAAGTCGAAGATACAAAAGGTGCTGAAACATCAAGCGTTAAAATAAGGTATACTGAAATTATTGGGGATTCTCAAGGGCCTGCGCTTTTTGTTCTTGCAGGGCTTCATGGCGATGAGCTTACAGGCGTTGAAGTAATAAAACAGCTTAAAAGCTATTTCTCAAAAAACATAACAGCCGGGAAAGTAACACTTGTTCCTGTTGCAAACCCTATTGCTTTTGCAGCAAGGCAAAGACAGACTATACACGACAACAAAGACTTAAACAGGTGTTTCCCGGGCGATCCTGAAGGCACAATAACTGATAAAATCGCATACGAAATCACAGAAAAAATAGTCAAAAAAAGTGATTACGGGATAGATATGCACACAGGCCCTAATGGAAGGATACTTCTTCCACACACAAGAATGGTTTTGGATGAAACAAAGAAAGTAAAAGAACTGTCAAAACTTTTCGGGACCATGATATCATGGATTCGTGAGCCTGTGGAAGGTGCGCTTGCCATAGAATCTAAGGCATTTAAGGTGCCGACAATTGCAGTTGAAATCGGTGAAGGCAACAAGCTTGACAACTTTTTTGTTAAAAGCGGCATTTTCGGTGTAACCAATATTGCAAAGTACCTGGGGCTTTTAGATGGGCGGGCATGCGTTCTTAAAGACCAGTACATTATGAATGAAAGGAACAATATAATCGCCAACAGTACCGGAATATTCTATCCTAAAACAGACATAGGGAAAATTGTAAACAAGGGAGACCTTCTTGCAGAAATTTATGATACTCAAAATAATGTAACTGAAAAAATCCTTGCAGACCGTGCAGGGCTTGTTCTTGCCATGCAGACCTCTTCTGTTGCTGTTTCCGGGACAACTATCATAAGCACACTATCTCTTGGAGCCTGCGGCATTAACACAGTTTCTCTTGTAAGAAAAAAGTGCATGATATATCACACACGGAACCCCAAGGACCTTTTGCTTAATATGTGGGCTTAAGACAGTTTAGTTTTTTAATGGCGTTATATAATAGGCTCGCTTACCATATTTATCGCCCGAATCAAATGTTATTTGTCCTTTTTCTATTCTTGTTACTTTAATGTCTAATTCATCTAATAAGGCATTTAAATATTCGGGAATGCCATCTTCTTTTTCAAATTCTACTATGATTCCATGATGCGGCACAAAACAATGGTTAATGTTTGAAAAAAATGCTTCTTGTGTTGCGATTAAACGGCTGGAGTATGCGGGTCGTTCAAAAGAACATAGTAAATCTAGTGTATGGCCCATTGAGGCAGACAATAGTTCTGGATTTTTCAGTATCTCGGGATTTAAAAAATCATAATGCAATACGAAAGGTTTTTGGGGTGTTTCACCCATGTATTTTTTATTTTCGTCCGGCAATGCTTTTGCGGCATACCATTTGCTTTCAGTTTTTTCCATGATATTTTTGATAGCTTTTGTTAGTTCAAAAGAAGCACCACGATATTGTTGCATAACCATTACCTGCAAAATAATCCTCATATTCTTTTAAATTTCTTTCGTCACTGTGTAGTTTAGATATCTTTTGTCGTATTATCGAATTTATCTAAAAAATAGTTTCAATTATATGAATCAAACATTGGTGAAAATTTTCCCATTGCTATCATATAAAAACCTTTTGCGTCATAAAATAATACATGGCAGATATTCAAGATGATATAGATCAATTTAGTAAATTTGCTGGAGAATCGCTAAGGATGGCACTTGGCGTTGAATCCCGGCTAGAATTCTTTATTTCTAATTATTTTATTAAACCTCAACATGATAAAACCTTTTTTTTCGAAGATATTCTTATAATGCCTATGAACTTTGAACAAAAAATCAATATTTTTAAGAAAATATGTGCTCGGGAAAAGTATGGTGAAAAAGAAATCTCTAAAATTATAAGGCATATAAGATATGTTCAAAAAGTTAGAAATAAGGTTGCGCATTGGCAAACAGAATCGACATCTAAGGGGATAACACAATTACGTAAACGAAAAAGTAGAACTACAATTAATGACACTCTTAAACTTAACGGAACACAAATGAAAAAGTTGGAGCATGAAAGATTAAATGCTATAAAGGGAATAACTAACTTTTATTTAAAATACCAAAAAGAAGGAACAATTGATGATAAAGACGATGAATTATGGTGAATTATTTTTTTGATATTCAAAACGAAAAATTATCATAAGACCGATAAAACACAATATAATTAGTAGTAAATAAGGCGTTTCTTTTATGAATGAATTATTTCCGAGAACATAAAAATCTGGTTGTACATATGTAATTATCCCTAAAATACTAAAAAATCCAATAACTGTTAATTTGAATTTTTTAGTTTGTTTTTTTATTTTTTCTAAATCCATAAACTTTATTCATCAGAATCATATAAAAACCTTTCCTGCCTAAAAATAACACATGGATTCGATTGGTGAAATAAAAAATATGATTCTTGCGCTATGTGAGAAGAAAGGGTGGATATGGAAAACGCATATAGAATTAGTTGTTAAATATTCAATAGAACTTGCAGAGAAAATTGGAGCGGACAAGGAAGTTGTAGAGCTTGCAGCATGGCTTCATGACATAGAAAAGCTTGAAGGAAAAAGAGAAAACCA
>DAOVNB010000027.1 GCA_030630425.1 archaeon
AGCATAAATGACACCAGTTCAAAATATTATTTCACACACAACTGGACTGTTGAAACTAATGCAACCGCCGGCCAATACGCTGTAGAACTGGTGGTAACTGACAACAACACAGAAAAAATAATTTACTCAAGAACAGATTACATAACAATAACAGACCAGTTGGTTTTTGAATACAATGATGTCCCGGACAGCGTTGGAATAGCATACACTGAAAACCCCGACGCCATCAACTGGACTTTTTTCAAGACAACAGACAGCATCAACATAACAGGAACCATAAAAGACAAGAACAACAACACAGTTCAAGGTGCATCTGTAAATGCAACACTCACAGGAAGCGGAACAGACATGTCGAACACAACCAACGAGACGGGCGCATATGAAATAGGATTCTCTTGGAATTCTATCGCCGTTGGAACAAAAACACTCACAATCACAGCAAACGACACCAACAACAACACAGCAACATACATACAGACAATTTACATCTCCAACTACGCAAACAAGACAACAGTGTCTTTGGACCGAAACATCTACGAGTACAACACTGAAAATGTAACATTAACAGTAAATGTCCTCGGGGCATCCGACGAAAAAGTATATCTTGCAGAGGTTACAGTTTCCGGCGATTACTCCGCAACCAAAAAAACAGATGAAAACGGGGTTGCAACATTCATATTCCCTGCGCCCAAGGAATACACACTTAGTTTCTCAATAAACGCAAAAAGCCCGCTTAACACATCATTAACTCTCCAGAATTCAACAAGTGCTTACTCCGTCTGGCTGTATTACGAAAACATAACCATAACTCCTGAGAACCCGAAAGTAGGACAAACTATAACAATCGCAGGAGAAGTATATGTTAAGGGAAACAAAACAGGGTGTGGCTCGGGAAGCGTTAACATCAAGGTGTACAAGGGGGCTTTCAGCAAGAACATAACAGACAGCACATTGAACTCAAACGAGTTCTCAAAAGAATTCGAGTACGGAACCGCAACAAGCGGAAAAGTGCCTTTTGAACCAGGAACATGGTATTACGCCCTTGACGGAAGCATAAGCAGTTGCATTGTTCGGGAAAGAACATTCACAAGCCTTACTGCAGACGACCCTTCAACAAAAAGCGATGATTTCACAATAACATCAAATTCCACAACAACAACCTCTTCTGGCGATGATGATGACGACAGCACAACAACAGATACAACATCCTCATCAAATGAAGAGACATGTACCCAAAATTCAGACTGCTCTTCCGGAGACTACTGCTTAAATAGTGTGTGTACTGCAATATCATGCGATGACGGCGTAATTGTAGACCATCAATGCATAAGCGCATACAAGATAGACATAAGCGAAAACCCTGAACCCTTTTTTGTTGAGCAGGGAACATCAAAATCTTTTGAATTCACAGTAAAAAACACAGGATATAAAAACCTGACAAACATCACAGGAAGCTTCATCGCCCCTGAAACACTTCTCTTAGAAAACTGGTACTCAATGACAGAACTTAAAAGTAACCTCGCAGTTGACGAACAAAACAAAAGCACAGTACAGATAACTGTTCCGGAAACAGAAAGCATTAAAGCCCACACAATAAAAATCAAGATAGTGTCCGCTGAAAAAACACAGGAAAAAAATATGACGCTTCAGGTAACACCTGGTGAAAAGGAACAGAGGCTCATAAACAGCTCATTGAACATGCTTACAACAGACATAGCAGACACAGAAAAAGATATTGAAACACTTATGAAAAAGCTGGGCAATTCAAATACAACCACAGCAAAAACAAAACTGGATACAGTAAAAAAGCTGCATACAGAAGCGCTTGAAGCAATCTCAACAGGCGACTATCTTACAGCATACCATAAAAAACAGGAAATAAACAGCTTGATGCAGGACATACGGGCAATTGTCACAGACGGCCAGGCAAGTATCGCAAAATCGTCATCATTAATTAAAACAGTGTTCTTGGCATTATTCAGTATTGCTGCAATTGGTGCCCTATTCTATTATCTTTGGGTTCCTGCGCCAAATGAATACGCCAATAGCGGAAACTATGGGCGGATCCCAAAAAAAAGCACAAACCCATTTATCGCAAAAATAAAAGCACAAGTAGATAATGTTGTCAACGAATACAAAAAACAGAAAGAAACAGAAGCAAATGCGCCCCAAAAATATAATTTCCATAAAAAGAAACGGTGGTCAAAATAAACGATAATCTCCCCACAATAATTGCAAGCACAATCACAATGGCGCTTTCAGTCATTCTTTTATCATTTACAGGAATCACAAAAAATCTCATACTGATGCCAATAGGCCTGTCTTTTGAAAGATACGCAAGCATAAGCATTAGCTATTTATTTTTGTCTTTGGTTTTCATGGCAATATCTGTTGCCATAATATGCATCCACTCAATAAAAACAAAAGACATTGACTTTGCAATTTTAATTGCCCCCGCGGTTTCATCTGTATTCATACTTGCTATTGCCGGAATCAGCCTTCTTTCAATTCTTTTGTCATTGGGGCTCATCATAGGTACTATGCTTGTCTTATACATCTCATTCAATGACAAAGAAGAATACAAAAAAATAAGCGCATACAAGATAAGCACGCATGCGGCATCAAAATTATTTCTTATTCTGACAATTATAATTGCAGGCAGCACATATATAGTGCTTGATAACGATTCTTCATATGCAGATGCCACAATAGACGACATACTAAAAACAACCGTGGGCATTACAAAAGATAACATAACAAACATTGGAGAAACCATAAAAGAACAGCAAAGACAGGCATCCTATGCATACATAGAGGGTATGGGACAGATATACTTAGAGACTCTTGAAACAACAGGCGACCTTTCAGAAACCGACAGGACAAAATGCATAAGCTCGTTTCAAAACAACCTTGAAGCATTTGACACAAAGGCAAAGGAGCAAATAGACGCGCAATTAGAATCACAGGAATTAAGCCTTGATGCCGAAAAAACAGAAATGATAACCTCCATGCTTGAAATGATTGAAAAAACATATCCTATTCTTACGGCATTTACAATACTTGCAATAATCTCCACAATAAATTCTGTAATTCTTGTCCCTCTTGTAGGTATTTTCTCATGGCTAATATGGCGCAGCGCAAGAAAACCTCCAAAAGAGGAAGAAATGGAAAATTACATGAGCCATAACAGCGAATTGAATAAGTGATACCATGAAAAAAGAATTAATTGTATTTACAAACGGGTGTGTGTCAGGAAACATTATTGCCTCTAAAGACAAAGCAGAATTTACAAAGTGCCTGGCAGAAAATAACGCAGTATTCTATAGTGCCTACGGGTGCTCCCACTGCCGGAATCAAAAAGAGATGTTTGAGGACGAAGTCCAATACATAAATTATGTTGAATGCACAGAAAAAACAACCGAATGTAATGACGCCGGTGTTCGCGGATACCCCACATGGATTATAAACGGGCAATTGCTTGAAGGGGCGCAATCATTTCAAACATTGGCAAAACTTACAGGATGCGAATCTTAAAAACAAATATAAAATTCAACAAACTACGATATTTATGAAACCTTTCTGCGAAATAATGGTAAACGACATTTTCCCGGCAATACGGGCAGTTATTGCAAAAGAGCTTACAGAAACATTGAACTATACACAAAGCGATGCAGCGCGGATTATGGGTGTAACGCAGCCGGCAATATCCCAGTACAAAAAAGAATTCAGAGGAACGAAAATAAAGATACTTACCGAAAATGAAAACATTAACCTTGCCCTAAAAAATGCGGCAAGAAAACTTACAACCCTTAAAAGCCCTTTTGATTCTCACATAATGTGCGATCTTTGCAAAGAAATAAGGCGAGAAGGCCTGTTATGCAAGCTCCACAGGGAAGCGGTTCCCGCACTATCGAAATGCAACATATGCAGAACAAACAACGAATGTTAAAACGGAGGTATTAATTATGGTATCAAAAACCAAAAAAAGAGGGAAAAAACCAATTGCTAAATCTGAACCAACAGTAAACAAACAGGCAAAAACAGTAGAAAAAAAACAGGAACCAAAAATAAAAGCAACTAATAAAACAGACAAAACAATGCCCTGGAAAATCATGACCGGCATACTTGCTATTCTTCTTATTGCAGTTATTGCAATGCCCGGCAATGAAGACACAAATTCAAACGCACTGGATGAAACAACTGCAAAAGAACTTGCAGAAACATTCATAGAATCGTCTCTTTTAGGCCCTGAAGTGGAACTGGATATAGAGAGTATTGAAGAAAACAACGGTCTTTATGCGCTTAACCTGACAGTTACCTCAAACGGACAGTCACAAAAAGCAACATCTTACCTGTCATTAGACGGCAAAATGTTTTTCGTGCAAGGCATGAATATAGATGAAGTTGAAGCGAAAACACAAGACACAACAGAAACAACTGAGACAGCAACTACAACAGAATACCCAAAAGCAGACAAGCCAACTCTTGAGGTCTACACAATGTCTTTCTGTCCATACGGTCAGCTGGCAAACAAACTCGCGGCTCCGGTTGCAAAACTTATTTCAGATGTTGCAAATATTGAACCGCACTGGGTCGTATACCCGACAGATTACTACAAAGGACAGGAAGACAAATACTGCGTAGGTGATTTCTGTTCAATGCACGGCAAATACGAAGTCGAGGAAAATGTTAGGCAGATGTGCGTATGGGAAAATAATCCTGACAAATACTGGGACTACACACTCTACATCGCGGCGAACTGCAACAAGGCAAATCTTGACACCTGCTGGAAAGATGCCGCAGAGTCAGTAAGTGTCTCTGTATCTACAATCGAGACCTGCGCCACAAACGAAGGACTGACACTTCTTGCAGCCGAAAAAGAGCTGAATGACAAAAACGGCATTCGTGGCTCAGAACATCTTCGCTTAAATGATATGCAGCTTTCAATGTCAGATTATAGGTGGTCATCAGAAAAGCTAAAAACACTTATATGCAATAGCTTCAATGACGCCCCTGAAATATGCGATAAGACAATTGATGGGGCCGCAATAACCGGTGCAACTACCGGCAGTTGTTAATCAATCACGGGCGATTAAATCGCCCTGCTTTTTTCTTTTTTGCATATAACTAGGTTATAATTTAAAAAAACGCATAAATCATACAAACATTTAAAAGTGTTTCTAAGAATATAAGTCCTCAAGGGAGATATAACGATAAAGTTTTATCGGTGTATCTCAAATGACATTGGTTCAAAACAGCAAAAACATTCGTTCTTCTGATATTCTTGATTCTTTACTTCTAATCGGGATCGCAGTAAACAACAACATCTCTTGTAGCGGGGGCGTTTGCTGATGCAGACGAAGCCCATTTTTTTGGCTTCGTTTTTCATTTGTTTATTGTTGTTTATTTCGTTTTTTCTAATTCAAAATGTAAGTGCGGTTGACAGCCCAACAAATTACTACGCGGGTTCTTATATAAACTCTAAGACTTCCGTTAGTGCTTCTCAAAAATCCGCTTGTGGTTGCGCATCAACGGATTCTGCAAATTCAGATTATATATGTCCCGTAAATCTTTCAAAACAACCCGCAAATCTAACTAAACTAGAAGATAAATTAAAAAATCCATTTTATGCAACCTTCACCCCGACAGCCACATGCACTGAAAATGGTGGCTGGTGTTCATGTTATCTTGGATGTTCAACAGCAGAGTGTTGTTCGGGAAATTGTGAATACTATACCTGTCTGGACTATGGGTGTTCTCCCGATTATCCCAACTTGTGTAATGGATTGTGTTATAGCTGTACTGATCCATCAGATGTATTTACTTGCGATCCTGTGGATGGCCCGGTATGCTGTCCTTCTGAATATCCATACTATTGCTATATAGACAACTCATGCTGGAGCGAACTATATTTACCTAATCCCTGCGGCAGTGGCTGTCCTCCCGGATCGTATGAATGTGATGGTTCATGCTATACATGTACAGACCCGAATGATGTTTTTATATGTGACTCCGGAACACCATATTGCCTCCCACCACACACAGACATCCGCGTAGAATCCTTTATATCCACACCCACTCAAGTAGATGCCGGCGATTATGTTTCATTTACCGCGCGCCTTAAAAACTACGGCGGAATTTCAGGAACAACAAATGTGGAAGCTGCAATCATCCCGACAACCTTCTGGAGTTCTTCCCTAAATTACACGCCGGAATCATATGTCGACACTGCCAAGTGCTGCCCGGGAAACACATATTTCCAAGCAAAAGAAGTAACCCTCAATCCATGGAAAGAAGACGTCGTTACATTTACCGTGATAGCCCCCACACCAACCAGTATCGATACGTGCGATACCGTACCGCCAATAAGAAGTGCATGGGGTTCCTCATTCAAGTACGAGGCAGGAACATATGATGTATGTGGTGGTGGGTATACAAGCCAGATAGAAACTACAGGCCCTATAATATGCGACTACGCTCCAGCATGCACATATACTGATGACGATGACTGTCTTGACGAAAACACAGTAGAGAACTATTACAAAGAAACGATATGTGAGGGTGGCTGTAGCAACTGGAAATACACAACATATGATTGTGCTTCAGGTTTCTTCTGCAAAGACCCCGGAGATGCCTATTGTAAGTCCTGTTCCGTATCATGCGACAGCAACTGTGAGTCTGCTGCTTGCTACGGAACCGACCCTGATTGCGCATCTGACGGCAGCCTGCAAAGTTGCGGTGGAAGCAGCGGTCCCTGCGACGGAGAAATTAAGACAATAGTAAAAGACAATAATGGAAACCCCATTTCAGGAATAAAAGTCTACATTGACGGGGCATATAAAGGGATAACAGATTCCTATGGAACATTCACGGCAACCACATCAGATTCTTACTGTGGGGTGAGCCACAACATAAAAACATACTGCTCAGAGGGCACTTATTGCGGCTCAAGTTCAACTACAATAAACTACAACAATGATATAGACAATGTCAATTTCAACTGCCAGATCTGCGTTCCCCAACCGGAACTTAACCTTTTTGTAAATGCCCCCACATCTTATGAACTCAACGACAAGATAACACTTGAGATTACAGTAAAAGATGACGCGGGTAATTTAATTCCTGATGCATACATTC
>DAOVNB010000046.1 GCA_030630425.1 archaeon
ATTCAGGCGGCTTTTTGCCCAAATCAATCTCTGAAAACATTTTCATAACTTCTTTTACCGCCTTTTCCTGTACTTGCGGGTCCGGAACAGACAGCTTTAGAACCTTTATTGCCTGATTCAAAAAACAAGGCAAACATTCAATATATGTTTTCATTTTACCACCTATCTAAATTATTCCATCACAAGAAAGCCGGGATACAATCCCATCAAACAGCGCCTCAAACTTGGGATTAAAGACAATCAAAGGCACAAGATTCACAAGCGCGTCTGTAAAGCTCTTGTCATATGGTATTTTTGCAAGGACTTTTGCGCCCTTTTCTTTGGCAAATTCCTCAATCTTTTTTGAGTATTCTTCATTTATATCATATTTGTTGATTATTATCCCGTACGGAATATTAAAATGGCCCACAACCAAAAGCGCGCGTTTCAAATCCGCAAATCCGGAAGGCGTTGGTTCGCACACACCAATCACATAGTCGCTTCCTGTAATTGACGCGATTACAGGACACCCGATTCCTGCAGCAGAATCCACAAGCATAACATCTGAATCCCCGGCCTTTTTTTTGGCAAGTTCCTTTACAGCAGAAACAACCTTGCCTGAGCCGGACTCACCCATTTCAAGCTGTCCTGAAACAACAGTAAAACCGTATTTTGTTTCTCCATAGCCAATTTTTGCATTCTTTACATCGTAAAGTTCAATGGCTTTATTCGGGCACACCAATTCGCATACACCGCACCCTTCACAGCCGAATTCCTTGAAAACCGGGATGTTTTTTTTGCTGTCCCAGTCTATTGCCTTAAAATAGCATTCTTCAACACATTTTTTGCATGAGGTGCATTTGCTCAAGTCAACGCGGGCTTTCTTATTTGTTGTGATGCTTGCCCATTCCTCGTAATCCTTCGGCTCAACCCCAAAAACAAGCGCAAGATTCGAGGCATCAACATCGCAGTCAGCGCATATGATTTTTTTGTGTTTAGAAAGCGCAATTGCAAGCGACGCTGTGATGCTGCTTTTGCCAACACCGCCTTTTCCTGAAAGTATTGTGATCTGTTTCATGATAATCCCTCAATCCATCCGGCAATTTTCTCAATGCTTTTTTCCTTAATAGGAATTCCTTTTGAATACGCAATCATTATCTCTTTTTTGTAAGGCACTTTGGCAAAAACTGTTTTGTTGTATTTTGAAACAGTGTTGTTGACCAGCTCATCCTGCTTCTCTTGATACATGTTAAGCACAATTTCAAAAGGCACACCCATTCGTGAAAGCAGTTTCATGATAAGCTCCAGATCATGCAGGCCAAGCGGTGTTGGCTCAGTTACGCCAATTGCAAAATCGCAAAGGCCAAGAGCAGAAATGACATCGCAGTGCGTGCCTGCGGCAGTATCCACAAGGATGTAGTCGTATTTTTCTTTTCTTTTCTTAACAAGCTCTCCTGCTTTTTCAACCACTATTTCAGAAACAGGCTCATTGATTTTTAGTTCCGAGGATATCAGGTCAATACCAAAGCCCGCCCCTTCGTATATTGTGCCGACTGCTTTTTTGTCCCAAAAAATAGCATCAACAGGGCATTTAATGGCGCACGCGCCGCAGCCATTGCATTGCTGCGGCAAAAACATAGGATAATTCCCGCCAATGTGAACAATTGCATTTGTCTCGCAAACATCCGCGCAAGCCCCGCATTTAGTGCACTTGCTCAAATCCCATTTCGGAATTCTCTGATACACCGTAACCGGATTCTTCCTTTCAATATTCAAAAGCAAATGGTCATTAGGACAGTCCGCATCCATATCAACAAGCAGCACTTTGCTTTTTTTGGCAAGCTCAACCGCAAGAGCAGTAGCTATTGTGGATTTTCCAGTACCGCCTTTCCCACCAGTAATCCCGATAATTTTAGTGCTAGTCTTCATGTCCGTCTTCCTTTTTTATACCATATCCTTTTCCTGCGCGCGGAACACATGTGCTTTCCCCAGTTTCGAGTTTGCCCGCAGCATATTTTTCTATCACTTCATCTACACTGCCCGTGACTCCAAGAATCAGCTTTATTCCGAATTCACTGAAAAACTCCTGCGCCCTTCCTCCTGCGCCCCCGGCAATTACAATGTCTGCCCCAATGTCATGAAAGAACTTTGGCAAAAATCCGGTTACATGCCCCGGATTTTCAATTGTCTCTTTTTTGGCCACTTTTCCATTTTCAATATCCACGATTGTGAACTGAGGGCATCTGCCGAAATGCTCTGATACCTGTCCGTTGTCTGTTGATATTGCTAGTTTCATGCGCATTGCCTCCTTATTCTATATTTCCTACGCCTGAATGCCCGGGCACAATATTTTCAAGTTTTGGCAGTTTTCCTTCCGCAAGCTGCATTACCGCATCTTTGATGTTTCCTGATGCCTGATAAGTCTCAATTCCAAGCTGGTTTATTATCCCTGATGCATTCGGCCCTAAGTTGCCTGTGATTAGCTTGTCCGGTTTCATGTTACCGACCTGCTGAGCAGCTACAACACCAGCACCATGTGCCTGTGCCGCGCCTTCATTCTTTACAGCAGAAACACTCTTTATCTCATTATCTTCCACATCAACCAAAAGGAAATATGCGCATCTTCCAAAGCGCATATCTATCTGACTGTCTATGCTGTCTCCTGTTGAACTGACTACGATTTTCATATGTTTACGCCTCCTTTAGTATTTTAGTATGTTAGTAATCCTTATGTATGCAAAATTTAAACAAGGGCAGGGATGGTTTTTGCAAGTGCCCTGCCCATTTTTGATTTTATTTTATTTTTTTAGCTCACTTAGCTCTTTTTCTATTTGTTTCAGGCCCTCTTCAATTGCGGCTTTTTGCTGTTCCAGTGCTTGTATGCGTTCTTCCTTTGATGGCTGCTGCGGGACTGGTGCTGCAGCTACTTCTTGGGAAAAACCCGCTCCAAATCCTCTGCCTCTTGCAAAGAAGCGCCTGCCCATACCGAATGCGCCTCGCCCCGGTATTGCATTTGCGTAGCCTGGCATGTTGTATCCTGTGCAGTAGCCGGCTCGCCTTCCTGTCATCGGTCCCATTCCCCTCGGACCTGTTCCGTCTCCACCTGGCATTTTCTTCACCTCTTTTATCTGTTTTTGCTTTAACCCCTAATCATTGTTGCTCCGCATTTCGGGCATTTTAGCTCAATGCATGGCTGTCCTCTTGTATGCGGCTGTTCGTGTCCGCATGCAGGGCATTTGCATGTTGCGGGCGCACCGCCAAATCCAGCTCCGCGGCCGCGGCCCTGCCCTCTTCCTCCTGCTCCTGCAGGTCCTGTTCTGTCTCCACCTGGCATAATATACGCACCTCCTTGTATTTTTATTGCTTTTCCGTTGACTATGGCATCTGATATTTTCTGTCTTGCGCTTGCAAGAGTCCTTTGGAATGTTGACTGGTGAAAGCCCATCCTGTGCGCCGCATGCGTCTGGTTCATGCCTGTAAAGTCACTTAACCGGACAGCTTCAATTTCATCAACTGTTAATATGACTTCCTGAAGCTGTGACAAAGGGACTGCCTGCGGCTTGAAATAAGTTATTCTTGGCTCATATTCAACAATCCTGCATTTTCTTGGCCTTACCATTATGCATTATTATGCATAACATTATTTAAACCTTTCGGTTCGAAATAGAGCACCGCAGTAATTCAAGAACAAAAAACTTCGCAGGCACATTGCTTGATTGCTCTAAGAAACCATTATACATCAAAGCCCTATCAAAGCGGGATTTACAAGCAAAAGAATGCCGAGCAAAAGCATAATGCTTCCGCCAACAAATTTTATCAGCGCCATTGTGTTTTTATCCATGGGTTTTCCATTGAATGTATAACCCAATACAAATATTACAACCGTCAATGGCAGCACATAAAATGCATTATAAAGTGCAATATACGCATAATACATCAGGCTGTTCTCAAGATATATGCCTGACAAAAGGCTTGTATATATTATAGGAAATCCTGCAGTGCAGGGCAATTCAACAAGCGATGCAAATATTGCAAGCATTATCGCAGAACCCATCAACGACTTCATAGGCGCATCTTTAATCATTTTTGAAACATCATCAATCTTTTTTTTGAGCGGCCCTACATGCCTGTCTTGTATCATAAGAGTTATGCCTTTTCTATAGAAGAAATATTCTTTACAGTTTATAGCTCCTGCCACAACGGCAAGAATCCCAATTGCAATCCTCAAGCCATCTACAAAACCAATGTACTTAAAAATGTTCAGCCAGGCCACCATAAAAAAATAATAAAACAAATAAACAACCACCACAAAACTAAAGCCAACAACATATATCCGTTTTCTGGAATGCGACTCTGAAAGCATAAGGCTCATCAAAAGAGTCAACACAAAAAGATTGCATGGATTAAAGCCATCAACAATAGAAATCAGGAATGTAAAAACAGGCAATGGGAGCGAAAGCCCCATGTCTTTTAAATATGTAGGAGATACTGTTTTTGCAGCAAAATAAACAAAAACAAGTATCAAAGCGGTCAGAGATGCTAGTATTATTTTTTTTATTTTCTCTTTCATAAAACGCGCCTATTCTAAAAACAGTTCGCACAGCCTTAAATAATTTTCCTTTGTCTTGACACCAATATAATAATCACATCCAAAGACAAATGTTGGCGTATACCGTATATCAAGCCCGTAGGATTTCATCAATTCTTTAGCTTCCCCATCAGTTAGGTCTAGTATTGTAGGTTCAACGCCCATATCCCTGCACGCTTCCTGAAAAACAGGCAGTGTAGTTGCGCAGTGGCCGCAATATTTCGATTCAAACATTATTACTTTGTTTTCCAGCCCCCTGCTTTTGCATTCATCTAATTGGAAAGAGCCGTCTTTTGTTATTGTAAACAATTCAACTTGCCCTTGTGTCTGATTGTGCTCATCGCCTGTTGAAGAATTAACGCTTGACCCAGAAACAGAATTAATGTTTGGCTGAGAAACACAGCCGGCTAAGAACAAAACAAGCACTATTGAAAACCATAAACTTGTATTTTTTTTAAGCATTGCCAAACACATCACATCTTAAATAAAGATACACATATATTCAAAACAAACATTAAAAAACTATAATGTCTTTGGAGACTCCAAACATTTTCGCCAATACAACACACATATAACCTTCCGTCCCCAATATAATACTGTATTTCCGGGGGTGTATTTCAATGACAATAAAAGAAGCTATGCACAAAGCCACATTTGTAGAAAAAACAGCAACAATCAAAGAAGTAGCCGAAGTTATGGACAAGAAAAATATAGGCTCTGTAATTATAGGAACAAAAGAGGAACCGCTTGGTCTTTTTTCTGAACGGGACATTGTAAAAAAAATAGTATCTAAAGGCATCATAGCAAAGACCGCCAAAGTAAAAGACCATATGTCAAAACCAATCCAGATCATAAATGTCAACAAGCGCCTTGTAGATGCCATGAATTTCATGACCGAAAAAAAGATACGCCGCCTTCCTGTTGAAAACAACGGAATAATCGTCGGCATGCTATCAATAAGAAGTGTCTCCCAGAACATGAAATACAGTTATATGCGGGCAAGGGTACTCCCATCATTCCGTGAGAAGATGCCAGGCTTTTGGTAAACACAAAAACCATAACCAATAAAACATTTCCCCCTAAAAACATTGTCATGGAAATAATCGGGCAAATTGTAGCAGGCGGTTTTGGCGACATCTTAATCCGCCAGAAAAGCAAAGGTGCAATGGAATTAGGCGAACTACTGGTATCTGATGCAAAAGACCAATACACGATTTTCCAGATTTACGACCTTAAATATGGCTGGCAAATCGCAAAAGAATCATTGGAAATGATAGCAGGAATGAACCTTGAAGGATACGG
>DAOVNB010000043.1 GCA_030630425.1 archaeon
TCCATAAGTTATTGCTTTCAACCTCGAATTGAAGAACCCCTAAACCTGCAACAATCTTTGTTTCTGTTTCCACCCAACCGGTGTTGTTGATGTTTATATGCAACGTAACATTGACATCATCAAGTTCCTCATCAGAAACATTGATGCTATAATTAAAATGGACATTGCCTGTATCAGTTACCTGCGCAACGGAATTGTTTGCAAGCTCAGGCATCAGGTTGGCAATTCCGCTGGAATAATACTCAATGCTGGCAAAACCGCTCATGTTGGGCTGAACCCATTTGAAAAAATCAATCACGCTGTTTACATTCTTGTCCTTCTTGCATACGAGTATTGTCTTACCGCCTATTGAAACAGGAGTGTATGTAGGCGATGCAGTATCACAATTCGCTGCAGGGCTTGCAGGCGTTATATCTAAAAGAGAGCCATTATTGTGCCAGTCCACAAAAAGGGAGACATTTGTCTTTACAATAGAATCATTTACTGTGGTATTTGCGGTTATATTCTGAAAATTAACAGCAGTATTGCTTTCAAGAGTTATGTTGCGCTTAAAATATTCCCGGTTATAATAGTCCCCGCTTTCGTATAGGTATACAGGTATGTCTTTATTCAGCACATCATCCCAGTAATGTATTGGCGCACCCCCGCTTGCTGCAAGTATATTTACAAGCGATTGGGTAATATTGCAGAAACCAACAGGAGCCACACTGTATATCTTTTCCTCAAGACCGCAAAGTGTTGCCCCGTTGTTTGTTTCAACATATCTTAAGGATATATCAATTGCAGGTTTGGTAAAAGAGATATTGATAAGTTCAGTTACAATAGACTCGTTGGCATCTATATTCGATGTGTATGCCCAACCGGTAAAAGGTGTGTTATTGTAATGAATATCATCAGACGCATTATAAGTATAATTTATATCTGCTATTGTTATGTTCAGCACACCCTTGCTGTCAGAGCCCGCCATCACAGGAACATCGCAGGTTTTTCCTGACGAAAAATTACAGACATTATCAATATAATACTGGAAGCCGCCGTTAAGGTCACCAGTGGTTGCGCTGCCTGTCAGAATCTCGCTTAACATGCCTGCGTATGACCATTCAACCGTGCCGTTTGCGCCTATATCAATAGTAATGTTTTCAGGATAATTATCAAAATTAAAAACATATATCTTGGATTCTGTAAATGCCGGTGCAATAAGCTCTATCGAGTTGGTGTGGTATGGTCCGGATGTAATGGATTTTATGTTATTGAGGGTCTTGGAAAAAGAATAAGACCAAAGTTCATCAAGCGTTGAGTTAAGGACATAAACAGCATAAGTGTCTGTATATGCAATCTCATTTCCTTCGAAAAATGGTACAAGGTCATCCACCAATATCTTTTCAATTTCGCGGCTGGAAAGGCTTATTGTCTTGTTTCTTAATTCATTCCCTCCGGCATCAAGAACATAAAGATAATTCAGGGTTCCGCTGTATTTTGATACAACCACTTCATCTCCTGCATCCACTGTAAGATTCCCGACATCGAATGCCTTCATGACCCCCCCGGCAATCCCGGTAAAACTCCATACTTCATCCCGGGTTTCATTCAGCACCATTATCTTATCTCCTGTCGCAAGCAAAAGGTCCTTTGTGCCTGCGGTAAGATTTGTAAGCTTTAAATCCTCTACCTGCGCGCCTGTATCATAAGACCATACCATAGTCTCATTTGCACTCAAAACAAACACTGTTGATTGCCCGGAAACCTTTGTCGCACCCACAATGACCTCATTGCCGGAACTTGTAGAATTGAATTCACCTATGTCCAGAGAAGTCGCCTTGATAGAAACATCAATTGTGCTTAAATCAAATTCCCATACCCTGTCATCCTGCGCCCCGCCTTCACAGACAAATGTTTGGGAATAAGTGGGGTCGCAAATATAGTCACTGCTTTGGTTTATGCTGTAAAAATATATCTCAGGGTTCAAATTTCCGAACTGGCCGAATGTAAACCCTATCTCATCGCCGGGGTCTGAAGTAAGATTGCCAAGAGCAACATCAACAGGCGCCCGCCCTGTGCCGCCGTAATATGATTTATTGACCGCAAAATCAGAAGAGTATATATAACCTGCCGGTGCGAAATCATTGGTGTTCTGTGTTGCCCCGAAAAGCTCGAAAGCCCCTGCGTCTGTGAAGTTGTTTACGTCAGAAATTGATATGCCAAGAACAGTCGTAAATGTATCATAATACATATCTCCAATCATAGTAAGTGTTGCATTTTTTATTGTCGTGTTTTGCGGAAGTTCTATCCATACAGTAAGGTTTTTCGGCGCATCATAATCTAGCTTTGCGCTGTATTCAGTATCATTGAATTGCTGCTGTACATAATCAAAACCGGCTGTTGTTTTGTTGTAGCTAAAAGTCTTCTGGGCTGTAAAAGCATCATTGTACGCATAATCTGTAGAATCACCAAAGCGGAATAATACTGTGTGTTTCCCTTCCAGAAGTTCGCTGAAAACAACTTTCCCCCCGGCATAATTCCAAAAGACTGTCCGATTGTTGCCCTGTTCTGCAACATCTATCTTGCTCCACACAGCATCTTCTTCTCTATAGTAATACAACTGTTTGAACGAAATCCCTTCAGGATTAAAGTTGCTTATTATAAGTTCATCTTCGCCTGAAGCCTCAAAATAAATATTCCACACAGAACCGACTAAGGGTCTTGAATATTTGTTCAAAACCCTTATTGAAGTATTGCTGGATGGGCTTATGCCTTCAGGAACATAATAACTTTGTTGTTCTATATCCGGATAAATTGCCGCTGTTTTTTCATCTTCAATAGTTTCGTTAAAAGAAAGACCCAGCACATCTACAACATTAGATATGCCGGCAAATAAAATAATGGAAAAAATCAGCATAAAAAATACAAAAAAATTTGAAATAACATTCAAACCCTTTATTTTTCTTAAGCAAATCATAAAACCGGCACCTATATACCATACAAACTTCTATTTCAACAGCATTGTTTCCCGAACAGATAATTATCATTCTATTCAATTAAAACAAGCGCATTTTTAATTTAAGTAATGGTTAATTATATATAAGACAATTGTATATAAAACATATGGTGATATCTCACTATATATCTTATGGGTGCAATAATCATTGTTTAAATATATGATAAATCTAATTCACAGTAAACTTTAAATGGTAATTCTCATGCAGCAAGAAAACAACTTAAAAACAAATGAATCAAATGTTTCAGATAGTAAAAAAGAGACAGATAATAACAACACAGAAGAAGACTTTTCCGACAAGCCCATGATTAATCATGAAACTTCGGTGAGACCACCGACTGAAGTCGGTCATCTCACTAAAGTTCGAAGCTTTTCGAGCAAGCACGAAAATGGTTTGCTTGGTTCGGTTTCAAGCTTTTCAACGCCTTCCTCTACCGGCTCAAACCGGCAGTTTCCGGCGATTGAAAATGATAAAAAAGAAGACAAAGAACCTATTTCACATGAAGAAAACAAAATTTCTGCAGAAGATTTCGAAAAAATAGATACTGCTTATGCGGAAAAAAAAGGCCCGTTAAGTAAACTTTTTAAAAAATCAGAAAGCAGCGAAGACAACAAAACAGGCATTCCTGCCACAGGCAAATTGTCTGACCCCAAAACAAAAGAGTCTGATGTTTCTGTTTTGTCTAAACGGATGGATGATTGCTCTTTCAACATAGATAAATTAAACGGGCGGCTTGAAGCAGAGACCGGTTTTCGCGAAGCCATGAATGAACGGCTAACTTCATTTGCAGAAGAAATTGGAGAGCTGCGCTCGATGATTCTGGACAGGGAAAAATCTTTTAACGACATACAGGTGGGGTTCGAGCGCATAGATGATGCAACGCGCAACATACAGCCCGCGAAAATCCACGCAGAATTTGAGAAAAAAGAAAAAATGATTATAGACAACACAATCAAAGTCGAGAAAATTGAATTGTTCGTAAATTCAATAAACGATGAAATGAAAAAATACCGCATGCAAATGAACAAAATAAAGAGTTTTGACAATCTTCTTGAAGCGATTGACACGATAAAAATCCAGATTGACCAGATAAAAGATTCAAAGAATTATGTTGATGTAAAAACTGCAAAAGTCGAGAGCATATTCGCAGACTTAAACGAGCGCCTCAAGGATTTTAACAAAGCGCAGGAAACAATAGCAAAACTGGACGAGCTTACACAGGAATTAATGAAAACCATTGACAAAAACGAGATAAAAATAGAAGAAGCAGCACTAAAGGAGGATCTCAATAAAAAAGTAGCCCCGATTGAAAATTACCTGGTGAAGTCCTCTAAAAAAATAAATGAACTTTCCGACAACATATTAAAAATTCACTCAAAAATCGATGTTTTGGATGTGCGGGAAATAGAAACCATTAAAAAAGAGATTGTAGGGATTGAAAAGGTTCTTGGTTCTCTTGAAGAAAGAATTTCGAAATCCAAAAAATTAGACATGCCCCAAAAAATTATCCAAATAGAAAATGAATATTTAACAGTTAACAAAGAGATAAGGACTGTCAAATCTCTTATGGACGGAATAAAAAAAGAGGTGAATTCTTTTTATCCTGCCAATAAAATGCCTTTGGTAACAACTGTTACCAACAACAGTCACCTAAAAGAAAACATTTCTTCACCACACAAACTTCCTGAAAATCCTCAAAAATTCTCAGAGCCTGAAAAAGAAATTATAAAACAGATAGGTCTTGCGAAAGGCGCGCTGGACGAATACAACATAACCAGGGCAAAAAAGTATTACCAAATAATCCGTACTCTTTTAAATCCGCTTGCTACAAACCATATGTCAGAAAATAGGAAAAAATTGTTTGAGGCATCTGCAGAACTTTACAGAGTTCTAACAATCCCAGGAACCCATACTAATAAATTCAAGCAATTAACCACGGAATTAATATAGGCGATTTAAACGACAACAAAGCATAAGGTAAATATGATTTGCAGCCATTGCAATTATAAATGGTTTTCATCTGCCTGTGAAAATAACAAAAAATATGTTCCCTTCTGTCCGAAGTGCTACAAAAAGACAGGCACATCATTTAATGATAATATTTTTTATAGGTACACAAGAAAAGCAAAATACGGCATTAAAAAACAGACAAATTCAGTCAGAGAATATCTAATCAAAAAGAATTTTACTGTTCAACACCTCAAACAGAAATACATTTTTCACTATAAAATAATTGCAGATATCCTATTGTTTTCTTTTGCTATTACGCTTTTGATATTGATAGCGTTCTATTTTTTTATATTGTGAGTCCTGAAACTTTGGTTCAACCTATGTGAAATGACTTTAGTTTGTGGTCTGACAAAAACACGAAAATATAAAAAACCCTAAGTTGAATAACAATCATGGTTCAACAATATGATTTACTTATAATTGGCGCCGGGCCCGGGGGGTTATCTGCCGCAAATGAAGCTGCAAAAGAAGGCCTTAAAGTTCTTGTTTTAGAAGAGCATAAAGAAATCGGTGTTCCGGTCCATTGCGGTGAATGCTTTTCTGAATTTTCAGCAAAAAAGGATCAACTAAGAATCCCTTCAGATATTATATCAAAAAAAGTAAAAGGTGTGCGCGTAACATTTCCGAATGGAAAAAAAGTCTGTGTCGAGGAGCCCGGGTTTGTTTTGAAAAAAGACAAATTTGAGCAATGGCTTGCAAAACAGGCAAAAGAAAGCGGTGCGAGGATACGGACGGCAAGCAAAGCAACAGATATTGAAAAAGTTGAAGGTGGCTATGAAATAACCTCTCTTGGCCAGAAAATTTTTGCAAAAATTGTGATTGATGCAAGCGGTGCAAATTCTTTTGCGGCAACAAAAATTGGAATTAATAAAAGCGCAAAAACCGTTCTTGGTGTTCAGTATTTGGTTAAAGATATTAAATGGGATAATTATCTTGATTTCTACATCCTTCCAAAATACGCACCTTACGGATACTTATGGGTAATACCAAAAGAGAATAATTTTGCAAACATCGGTCTTGTATCAAAAGAGAAAGGCAAAAAAGCAATGGATAATCTTGACAGGTTCCTTGATTATCTTACAATCCCTAAAAAA
>DAOVNB010000128.1 GCA_030630425.1 archaeon
ATTTATGCCAATACTGTTTTTAATTATACTATAGATGCTTTCAACTACTATTCTCCTAGTTGGTACAGCGGAAAGGCATACAATGTATCCTCGAATATAACCTATAATTCAAAACAGTATTGGCATAAATTGCCCGTCCGTTAAAAACGAGCCAATATTGCGGTTCGAAATAAATATTTGGAATTCGAAGAAAAGGGGCAAGTATTGATGTTGGATATATGGTTTGACGATAACCACAATAAAATCCGTAAAAAGTATAGTCTTGCCGCCATGAAATCGGTGATTCGTCATAAGGTACATATTCCGTGCTTGTGTTAAATGTTGTGTTTGCATGTGTGGTTTGCGTATAAACAGTTGTTGTAAACTCACAAGTCATAGTTCTGACATACCCGTTAATATCTGTTTGATAATGGATGTTGTTAAGTGTTGCACCATCAAGAATACTGCAGTTTATTGTGCCGGGGAAAATATCATATTTTTGCGGCACAGTGGTTGTTATATTTATGTGGCTTCCAACAGGGCCATACCAATATATTTGCGAGCTAATATTAAATTCTTCGGTATTCAGCGCATCTATATTGCGGTCACCATATTGTGTAAATATATTGTTATTAATAAAAGAACAATCATCCGGCGGGGCAATTGCTTCATTAATAGTTACCCCAAAAAATCCAATAAAAATACATGCAAAAACAAGAACATACTGATATCTAACCATGAACAAATATATGATGCGAACCCGTATATATAATTTTTAAGAATTTTCAAGTTCTTCTTTTTCTTTTTTAAGCTCATCAATCTCTTTTTTTATTTTTGATTCCTCGTTTTCAAGCTTTACCTCTTCTGTTTCAAGCGAACCTATTTCCTGAACTATTTTTCTTTCTTGTTTTTTGATTTTCCAATTGTGGTATTTTTTTGCGATTTTTGCAATAGGGCCTTTTGCAGGGTCTCTTAAGATTTTGCTTTCTTTTGGCGTAAATGAGAATTCTTTTTGTTTTTTGTCCTGAATATGTTTTTCTTTTTTTGCGAACGGCTTTTTAAGAAGTGCTTTAAATCCGCCCATGTTTTGTTTCAATTTGCCTGAGACTTTGTATTTTTCACTTCCTTCAATTTTGCTGAATTTTCCTCTTTTTAGAAGCGATATGGATGTTTCTAAATCCCTTATTTCAATTTTTGCATCATTTATTGCGCTTTGCTTGTCCGCCATTATTTTGTTGAATGTAGATTCGTCAATCTGCCTTTTGAAATACTGGATTTCTGTTGCTTTTCTTACTTCAGCTAATTCCCTTTCTTTTTTCCTTAAGTGCATAAGCTCTTTTTTCATCCAGATGTATGGAAGCAGGAATTTTGTTGTGAACAAGAATATAATTAAGGATGAGAATATTCCTGCAATCAGCTCTTCTTTGTATTCGTTCAGCCATAGGATTGTCTTTAGGCCTAGTATTTCTGCCTCAAGTTTTGCCTTTTCTATTTTTGCGGCCGCTATTTCTGCTTTTAATGTTTCAAGGTCGTCGTTATTTATTGCGGTTTGTGCCTTAATGAGAATGCTTGTAAGTGTTTCGTATCTTTTTTCAAGATTTTTGGTATCAACGCCTGCGGTTCTGTATTGGGCTATAGTTTGTTTTATTGTGTCGGCTTGTTCTTTTAATGTTCTAAGTGAAATAACCGCCGGGTTTTCTTCAACAACTGCAATTAAGGTTTCTGTTTTTTCAAGAGCGCCTTTTTTTGCGGTAACTGTTATGTGATATTCTTTGGGTTCTGTTGTAAGGTTTGCGTATATGTCTAAAGGAACGCTTATCTTGTTTTTTGGATTCACAGTTACTGAGCTGTTTGTGTCTATTTCGCAGCATTCTTTTTTTATTGTGATGTCAAGATCTATTACTGTATCTCCTGTATTGTCTATTACAAGGAATGTGCGCTCTTTTTTGCCTTGCATTATTGTAAGTGTTTCGGGTTTTATTGAAAAATCAAAATCCGTTATGTTTTCTTTTTCAGTTGTTATCGGCATTGGGAAATTTCCGCCGATAGAAGGGCTTGTTGTGCTGGTATCATCTCCTCCCGAAGGTGTTGTGCTCTCGCTTTTTGTTGTCCAGAAATGTGTGTCAATTCCTGTGTTGTTGTATGCATTATCTGAAATATTAAATGTGATGTTGAATAGTGTACTGAATGTTGTTGGCGCATAGCAGACATCATTTGCCCAAAGAATATCTTCTCCAATATATGTGCCTTCGGTTTCATTGTTTTTATCCCAAACGCCTGTGTCTGTAATATAGCAGTATCCTGTAAAATTAGCTGTGTTTGGGTATGCATCGCCCCTTGCATTTGATATTCTGAAAAGAAGAGTCAATGACTGTTTGGGTGTTGGTTTAAATGTTGGTGTTGGTGTTGATATTGTCGCAATCAGCTTGTCTGTTATGTTGAACTCTTTTGTTGCATTGCCTGCGTTTTCGTGTTTTGATACATTGGCGTATATGCTGCATATTCCGGTCTTGTTTGCTGCTGTTATGAAGTATGAGTTGTCTTGAAGTATGTTTGTGTTTCCTTCAGTGTCATTTAGGCTTATGGTCTCTGAAAATTCGCTTACAGACAGGTTGTTGACATTTAAGACATTAAGCGAAACATTTACCCACTCACCGCGGTTGTATATCTCATAGATAATGATGTCAACAGAATACTCGTCTGTTGTGTTAAAGCTTTTGGTAGTTGATATATTGGTGTTTGATGATGGGTCGCTTGCATTGATGTAAAAACTATATGGTGTTGTGATTGTCAGGGCTGTTATGTTTTCCACAGTGAATTTGAAAGTTACAACAGTTTTATTTTCATATTCGTATGTCTCTAATCTATCGCCTGCAATGTTTTCGCTTACTCCTGTTGGGTGCGTGATGTTTAGAAATGCGCTTTTTACATCAAAATTGTCGCTTATGTTGGCGTATATTGTCGCTGTTTCATTTAGGTTGTATGTTGTGTAATTGTTTTCAATCCATAAATTTTCAATTATGGGGTCTTCTGTGTCTGACCCGCCTGCGCTTACATTGACAGTTGTATTTCTATCATTATAGTATCCGTTGGGATTAAGGGCGGTATTGTTTTTGATGGTCAGGTTCACATAACTTGTGCCTGTGTTGATTGTTGTTAGGTTCCATTCAACTTCCCATGCATCAGTTGCTTTATAGTATATGTTTGATTTGTTTTTTTCTGCTGTGTCGCTGTTGAATTCAAGTACACTGTTGTTGATAAATAAGTTAGCTGTAACATTTGCAAGGTCTCCGTTAATTGCGTAAATTCCATATCTTCTTGTGTAGTTCGTGTTGTTTTCATATTGTGTAGTACCTTCAATAAGATATATCTGCGGCCAGCCGTAGTTTATGGTAAATGACTGGTTTTTGGTGACTGTGTTTTGTGCATAAACAGTTATGTTTATATCGTATTTACCTGAACGGCTTGTGTTTTCGTATTTAAGCGAAAAACAATATGC
>DAOVNB010000136.1 GCA_030630425.1 archaeon
GCAGCCGGTAATAATCCCTGGTTCTATGGGTACGGCAAGTTATCTTCTTGTTGGGACAAAAAAAGCAGAAGAAGTGTCATTCGGCTCAACTGCACATGGGGCAGGACGAGTCATGTCGCGCATTGCCGCAACAAAGCAGTTCAGGAGCGAGAAAATTGCAGGCGAACTTGAAGCCAAAGGCATAATGATAAAATCCGCGTCATGGAAAGGGATAGTAGAGGAAGCACCCCAGGTCTACAAAGATATTGACGAAGTTGTAAAAATATCCCATGAAGTAGGAATTGGCAATCTTGTGGCACGAATGGTTCCACTAGCTGTTATTAAGGGCTGAATATTTTTTTATTGTTGATTCACAAAACACATTAACAATATAAAGATTTCTTTGCCACTGTATAACACCGTTATACTGTTAGATGTGATTTCTTATGGCCAAAAAAAGCATATACCTTGACAACAGCGCGACAACGCGCGTTGCAGATGAGGTTGTTGCAGCTATATTACCGTATTTTACAGAAAACTACGGAAACCCGTCTTCTCTTCATGAATTCGGAAGAAACGCCAAAGCTGCGATAGATAATGCGAGAAAAACAATCGCAAAAACAATTAATGCAAGAGATGAAGAGATAATTTTTACATCGGGTGGAACCGAATCAGACAATATCGCAATATTTGGTGCAGCAAAAGCAAGGGGTGCTGGCAGAATAATAACCACAAAAATCGAGCATCCTGCAGTAAAAAACACAGTAAAGGAACTTGAAAATGAGGGTTTTGATGTTGTGCGGCTTGATGTTGACAAAGAAGGATTCGTGAATTTAGAGCAACTTGAAAGTGCAATAACAGATACAACGATTCTTGTAAGCATAATACATGCTAACAACGAGATTGGAACAATACAGGATATCGAGAAAATAGGAAATATTGTAAAATCAAAAAATCCAAATACATATTTTCATGTGGATTCTGTCCAGTCATACACAAAAATCCCCATTGATGTTGATGCGGCAAAGGTGGATCTTTTAAGCATGGCATCGCACAAGATACACGGACCCAAAGGCGTTGGTGCTCTTTATGTCCGGGATGGGACGAGATTAAGTACCTTGCAATTGGGCGGTCCGCAGGAAAAAAATAAGCGGGCAGGAACAGAGAATGTTCCCGGAATTGTCGGATTTGCAAAAGCGGCCGAAATCAACATGGCGGATTTTTACAAACACACAGAAAAAATGACACACTTGAGGGATAAATTAATAGCAAATATAGAAGAAAAAATTCCTGATGTTATCCTTAACGGGCCTAAGGGCGATAAAAGAAATCCAAACAATGTAAATTTCTCGTTCAAATATATTGAGGGCGAATCAATTCTTCTGCATCTGGATTTAGAAGGAATCGCAGTATCAACAGGCTCTGCATGCTCATCAAAGAACTTAAAGCCAAGCCATGTTTTAGCGGCAATCGGTCTTCCTGTAGATGTTTCGCATGGCTCAATTCGGTTTACGCTAAGCCGTTATACAACAGAAGAAGAAATCAACCAAGTCATTAATATTCTTCCGGGAATAATAGAAAAGCTACGGGCTTTAAGCCCTCTAAATAAGAGCAATTAATGTGAAGTTATATGATATATTCTAATAAGGTTTTAGAGCATTTCAAAAACCCTAAAAATGTCGGTGAAATAAAAGACGCAGACGGCATAGGCGAAGTCGGCAACCCTATATGCGGGGACACGATGACCCTATACATAAAAGTGAAGGACAAAAGAATCAAAGACATTAAGTTCCAGACATTCGGGTGTGCAGCAGCCATTGCATCATCCTCCATGTTAACAGAGCTTGCAAAGGGAAAAACAATAGCTGACGCCAAAAAAATAACAAGAGATGCTGTTGCAGACGAGCTTGGAGGCCTTCCCCCGATAAAGATGCATTGCTCGAACCTTGCTACAGACGCCCTTAAAAAAGCGATTGATGATTACGAGAGAAAACACAAATAGCCGATTTCTTCAAATTCTGACAAAAACCTTATATACTACTTGCATTCTAATAACATATCATGACGGCCAAATGTAAAATATGCAATAATAATCTTCACATAGGCCAGGACTCTTTAGTCTTATGCGCGCACAAGAAAGGTTTCATACATCGTGGCTGCTGTGTTGCGCACTGCAGTAAACATGGCGAGCCATGCGAACATGCAAAAGCAGAATATGTAAAAATGGAGCCTCAATTTGCAGGCGAAATGTTCGCATTTTTAGACTAAAAGATTATCTGGGGGGATAAGACAGAATATACTTGTTAGTATTTTTTCTGTTTAATATCATCTAAAAAGAACAAGTCATTCTCTTTTGGGTCGCACATCTTGAACTCAAGCCACTCAAAAATATCGTCTGTATCGTTCATCATGCTATGGATTTCATTTGGCTCGATAAGGATTATGTCTTCTTGCATGGCATTTATTTCTTTATCTTCAACAATCATCTTACCTGAACCTTTTGTTACAAAAAGTATTTCCTTTATTTTTTTGTGATAATGCGCTTTAATTTCTGTGTGCGGCTTCATCCTTATAAGGACAAATCGGGAATTGTTGTCTTTTTCCTTGAAATCAAGGAATATCTGGGCGGTGTATCCTCGTTTCTCGACCCACGGCACTTTTTTGCGGTCAATGTATTTCATTGTAATCAATTCAATTTAGTATATCATTATTTAAATCTGTTTTAGTTTATTGATTATTATGAAACTCATATCTTTAATATCCGGCGGCATTGATTCTCCTGTCGCATCATACCTTATGATGAAAAAAGGCGCTGAAGTTGTGTTTGTGCATATGGACACCCGGCCATTCTCAGATGACGCGTCTTTCAAAAAAGCAAAAAAGCTTGTTGAAACTCTTGCAAAAAAATCAAAAAAGAAAGTTAAACTCTACATTGTGCCTTACGGAAAAATTCAGGCAGAGATTGAAAAAAAAGCTCCACGAAAGCTTACATGTATTTTGTGTCGCCGCACAATGCTTGAAATTGCACAGAGAATAGCAAAAAAAGAAAAAGCATACGGGCTTATTACCGGCGAAAGTTTGGGGCAGGTGGCAAGCCAGACACTTGATAATATTTATGCAGCTGATGCGATGATGAAAATCCCCATATTTCGCCCTTTAATCGGTTTTGATAAGGAAGAGACAATAGAGATTGCAAAAGAAATAGGAACTTATGACATTTCTATTCTTCCGAGCCAGTGCTGTAATTTAGCCCCGCAGCATCCTGAAACGCACAGTAAAATGAAAGAAGTTGAAGAAGCAGTTAAAAAAATTGATAC
>DAOVNB010000007.1 GCA_030630425.1 archaeon
AGAAACAAGCTTTTTTAATGCTCTTGTTACCTGTATAGACTCAAGTTTTGAATGGTCTTTTATTCTTGAATATATGGTAACACCTGTTTCAAGAAGCACAAGAACCTTTATTTCATTTGAGTTGAGCATGTGTTATTGTTTGCATGGAAAGTAATTTAAATATATACAATTATCTTAAAAACGCTCCTGCCATGATAATAAATAATAATGAAATAACACCAAGACCCGGTGTTGATGAGAAAAAGCCACTGTCTTTTTTAGACACTATACGGATATTAATTTCATCATACCGGTTTGCGTAATCGCTGTCAGGACCGATTGTGATAGAATAATCCCCTGTTTTCCCGCCAATTACATTTATAACAACAATTTTTTCAGCATACGCATCAATTGTCACTGTTATATTGCGCCGTGTATCATACTTATGGCTCTCAAACCACATCCAGTTCTTTACCGCATCAAAGCTTCCGATATAAAGCGGCACTGATTTTTTTGTGGGTGTGGGGTTTTTTATTTTAACATATATTTTTTCTGTTTTTCCAAGTTCAATTATCTGATTGTTGTCTGTATCAAAGCCAACAAATGGCTTATCCCCTGAAGAAGAACATATACATTCAATACATGATGAGAAGCATTCTGCAGGTGGTGTACAACAATCACACAGGTCCGCCAGTTTCACATCAAAAGAGCCGTAGTTTGCGGTGTAGTTGCTGTTGCCTGCAAGATCTGTGGCGTTTACATCAAAAACAGTATTTAAATTATATATACAGCTTGAAGGTGGAAATGCTATAGTGCATGTGCCTCCTGCACCCAAAACAGTACAGTTGCCGTAAGTTGTATTTATTATTGTTTTGTTACACCCGCCTGAACCACCGGTATCTGTGCAGGTTACATCAAACGAAATGCTTGTTGAAGGAACAACAGGCGGATATGTCACTATTGCCGTTGGTGGTGTTTCGTCTTTTGTTTTGCAGCAAAGGATGTTATTGTATGCTGAAAGATTGCCAAGGTGAGAATTAGTATAATTATACATAGAAACAACGGCAGTTTCACTTGTAGCGCAGTTTCCTGTTGTATTGTAATAACAGTAAAAATCATCCCATAAACCCGGCGGATTACAGCAGACTTTGTTTGAATACCCTAAAGTATTATTCACTTCTGCATGCGCGTTTGTCGTGCTGAATAAAGAAAGAATATCCCCTTCACCTAAAGCACATCCGTTTGATGTGTTCACATAACAGTCTGAACTAAATATAGTTGCTGTGTTATCGCAACAAACACTCCAGTTGTAATTCAATGTCCCGCTTTCTGCCGCATGCGCATTGGTCCAGTTATATAAAGAGAATAATGTGCTTTCCGCACCTCCGCAATTTCCATATTTCAATTCACATGTTGCAGCATCAGCAGAGGGTGCTAAAAGAAGCAAAACCATAATAAAAACAAGAAGTACTAGTTTCATAAATAAATTATGTTTTAAGTAGTATATATAATTTCTAATGGCAAGATTTAAGAAATGCGTAAAAGGAAAGAGTTCTATGGAAAAATATGATTGTTTGATTGTAGGTGCAGGACCTTCCGGCTCAACTGCTGCAAAACATATAGCAAAAAAAGGATATAAAGTGCTTGTTGTTGATTCTCGGGGAAAACCGGGGACCCCCCAGCAATGTTCCGGCCTTTTTTCAAGAAATATTTTGGATATTATATCCCTTAAAAAAAACGAGATTCTTTGTGAAATCAAGGGTGCGCGAATATATTCTCCTTCAATGAAACTGTTTGAAATCAAGACAAAAAAGACTCAAGGCTATGTTGTTGACAGGACCATTTTTGATGCGCGGCTTTTAGATGAAGCAAAAAGTGCGGGGGCTAAAATTCGGACAAAAACAAGATTCTTAAAATACGACAAAAATATAGCATATTTTTCAGGCGGATATAATGTTTCTGCCAAAATAATAATCGGTGCTGACGGACCTAATTCAGTTGTTGCTAAAAATTTCGGATTTCCTGAGCTTGAAAAAAAAATATCGGGAATAATTAAGCTCTACCCCGAGAAACCAAAAGAGGATGTTGTTGAATTGTATCTTAGCAGAAAAACTGCCCCTGGTTTTTTTGCGTGGAAAATTCCAAGAAAAAATGATGTTGAGTTCGGTATTGGCACGGACAAAAATACAAAGCAATATTTTGACCGATTTCTTTTGGCGCATAATGTTAAAAAAAAGCCAAAGGCAACAACTGGCGGAATAATTCCATTGAAATGGCGAAAAGAGACCGTGAGAAGAAATTGCTTGCTTGTAGGCGATGCCGCCGGCCATACAAAGGCAACAACCGGAGGCGGGGTTGTACTGGGTATTAGGGCCGCCAAAATTGCGGCAGATGCTGTATGTGATGCACTTCAAAAAGACGACATTGCGATTTTATCAACATATGAGACAAAATGGAAAAAAGAAATTGGCAGGGACTTGAAATACGCGCTATTGATTCGCAATTTTCTTAATTCCCTTAATGATTCTGAAATCGACAAACTTGTGTCTATAAGCTCACAAAAAGTTGTTGTTGATTTTCTAAAAGAAAAGGGGGATATGGACTATCCAACAAAAATGATATTCGCTGCAATCAAAAGGCCGAAGATATGGCTGCCGTATATGCGTTTAATTCCTGCAATCTTAAAAAATATTTTTTACTGTATACAACATATGGATCACAATAAAAAAGCTTGAAATCAACCAACTGCATCAAAATTTCATGATATTTTAGCTTCCGAATCTTCTCTGCCTTGATGCAAAATCATCAAGAGCGGCAAGAAAATCGTTTTTTGTAAGTTCAGGCCACATCTTGTCTATGAAATAATATTCGCTGTATGCCGCCTGCCATAATAAAAAACCGGAAATGCGTCTCTCTCCTGAAGTTCTTATGACCAGATCAGGATTTTTCATTCCCGAAGTATAGAGATATTTCTCGAATTTTTTTTCATCAAGTGTTTTTATGTCTTTTCCGGAAATCTTTTTTATTGCATCAAGAATTTCCTGCCTTCCGGAATATGCAATTGCAAAATTAAGCTCGTAATCTTTGTAATCTTTTGTCTCTTCAACAAGTTTTTTAATAGATTTCTCAATATCCTGCGGAAGAAGATTCAATTTACCAAAAGCGTTCACTTTTATCTTATTTTTGTGTATTTTTTCGCGAAATTTTTTGTTTTTCAGTTCATTTCTAAATACTTCCATTAAATAATCAAGCTCTTTTTTTGGCCGTGTTTTTAGATTTTCAAGTGAAAGAGCGTATAGCGTAACGGTTTTAATATTTTTTTCATGGCACCAGTCAAGAACGGTTTCTATCTTTTTTGCGCCGAACTCATGCCCTTTCCAAGGCATTTTCATAAGGCGCTTTGCAAAACGCCTGTTTCCGTCCATTATGATGCCAAGATGATTAAGATTTAATACCATAGGAATCAATATTGATTTTTTTGATTTATATAAGATGCCGGGCAAGCTTGAAAAGTTTGGGGTTTTTCATAAGTATTTTTATCAGTGTTTCCCCTTTTCCTACGGCAAAATCAAGAAGTGCTGTTCCGGATACCGCCCCTGCAAGAATATTCATATCTTCATCAGTGAGTTTTTCAACAAGTTTCCGGTATTTTTCTATTTTTTCGAGATCTTTTCCACGGGTTTTCCACCAAAGGCTGTTGTACTCCTGAAGTGTTTTATCGCTTGTATCTCCAGAATTAATTGCCTTTAATGCAACTTGTGCTGCAAGCTCACCTGCAACTGTTGCCTCGTCTATCCCTCCGCCATGCAGCGGATTTACCTGATGTGCTGCATCACCCACAACCATAAAATTATCAAGAGTCATTTTTTTCAACAACCCGCCAACAGGGATACCGCCGGAATTGACTTCAATAATTGAGCCTTTTTTAATTCCCGGTTGTGTTTCAATCCATTCATCCAAATACTCTTTTGCTGTTTTTTTGCGATTCCCTGCAATTCCTATACCTACATTTGCTACTGTTTTTCCTTTAGGAAATATCCAGATGTATCCTCTTGGAACAATAGAATTTCCAAAATAAAGACAAATTCTGTGCGAATTTTCAAGTTCAATTCCTGCCATTTCATACTGAAACCCGGAATCTATGTCTTTAGCACGATTTTTTGTATTGAGCCCTGCCATTCTTGCAATTTTGGATTCCACTCCATCTGCGGCAATCACTATTTTTGATTTGATTTCAAATGTTTTGCCGTCAATTTTTGCTTTAACACCGATTATTTTTCCGTTTTTCTTCAAAACATTTATCACTGCTGCTTTTGCGATTATTTTTGCGCCCGCTTCTGCGGCTTTATAACAGAGCGCCTTGTCAAACATTTTTCTCTCAAGAATGCATCCTTTATCATTAGGAAATGCCGCCATAATCTCTTTGCCGTTTGGGGCCACAAGACAGGCACTATCAACCATATTTGTCACAAACCCGTCATCTCCTTTAAAACCAATATGATTTACAAAAGACAGCCCAAGACCCTCGCCGCATCTTTTAGGCGCCCCTATTTCCTGCCTTTTTTCTAAAAGAAGAACGCTAAGCCCGCCTTCGGCGCATTTTCGGGCAGCTGCAGCGCCTCCAGGGCCTGCACCTGCAATTACAACATCATAATTGTTTTTAAAAATCATAAGCAACCCATCAATCTTCTTTTTTTATAGAAAACGCACCCACAGGGCAAAAATCAACACATACACCGCATGATGTGCATTTTTTTGCATCAACTGTGATTCCTTTTGCCTCATCAAGCAAAATGCAGTCAACAGGGCATACAGAAACGCACCCGCCGCATCTTAAGCATTTTTCGTTATCAACTTTTGAAACCATTAAAATCACCTTAAAGCCCGCTCGGCACATCAATAAACAGGGTATTTAATTCGTTAAACTCATTTTTAAGCTTTTCGCCAACAGATTTTATTCCAAAAACCTCTGTTGCGTAATGCCCGGCATAAATTACATTTAGTTTAAGCTCTCTTGCGGCATAAAATTCACTGTGTTTTGGGTTTCCTGTGATAAGTGTGTCAATATTTTCGTTTTTCATCTGATGTATTGCATCCGCTCCGCTCCCGGATACAATTGCTATTTGTTTTGCGGTTTTTGGCCCGAATTCATGCAATGTTATAATAGGCCCTATTTTTTGGGTTATTTTTGTTTTAAGTGTGCTTAAATCCGTATCAAGGACGCCTGCAATTCCGTAAAAGTGCTCATCCATCTTGAAAAAAGGTTTTTGGTTTTTTAAGCCTACAATATCTGCCATAATCTTTGAGTTTCCAATATCTTTATGAACATCAAGAGGGTGGTGTGAAACGAAAAGAGAAATGCTGTTTTTTTCAAGAAATTCCTTTCTTTTTTTTGCAACTTCTGTTGGCTCTTCATCTTTTGAAAAAAGCCCGTGGTGTGTGATTACAAGATTGCAGTTTTCTTTTTTTGCTTTTTCAAGAACATCCATGCACGGATCGACTGCAAGCGCTATTTTTTTTACTTCTTTTTCTCCCGAAACAACAAGGCCGTTTATGAAATGATCTTCAATATTTTTTGTGTCAAGATAACTGTCAAGAAAAGCGACAATGTCTTTAAGTGCTGCCATATAGCTTTTTTGTTTTTTTGATATTATATAAGTGACTGCATAAAAACCCAATAAATATATGGATTGCGCTTAACCAAACAAAACATTTATATGTGTGGTAATACATTACTCATTTAGGTGTAGTTAAATGGTTATAAATGATTTAAAATCTCAAACAGATGCAAACTTAAATGATCATGTTTCGCATTCACAAAATGCCGTAATGCCCGAAATTATGAAAAACCCAGTTAATAGAACTATTGGTCAGGAAATAGAGATAATAACCAATAATAACGCCGAGATAATATACAGAACGCTGACAGAAAAATACGGTGTTTCAAAGGATTGGCTATCCCTTGAGACCAATGGCCGGGGCGGGGATAATGTTCTTGAAGTAAAACGAGGCATACCTCTTGGCATAGGCAATGATTTTATCTCCGAATATTTGTGGCAGTACACCCTAAACTCTGTTGTAAGCGCAGCACAAGAGACAGGAACACAGCTAATATATGATTGTATATGCGGGGAATTTGACGAAGTCCAAACTGCGGGAATACATGTCCGTCTGGGATATACGGATAAAGAAGATAAGAAAAAAGTAACAGATGCTATGATTGCAAATAAGGACTGGATTTGCGCATTTTCAAATATTGATAATTATAAAAGAGTCGAAGCATTTGGCTTCAGATATGGTGAAGGGAATTCAAAATTTTATGATCTAAAAGATGATTCAAAAAGAAACGCAATGGAAATACGATACATACCCACATCCAACAACAAAAATGTGGCAGAACAAATGGAGTCTTTAGTCGCAGCATATATGGCTCTTGTCGATTCTGATGATTCTGAAGCTCACAAAAACAAAATACTTGCAAATGACGGTATATGCGGAAAAACATATGCTCAAATAAATCACGAGCGAACACTTCAGGCAGAAGATATGTTGATTAACACAAAAATATATTCTGTGGATGAAAATGATGATGTTGTCGAAAAATACATTATCGATATTATGGAAGAAAAGCTTGATTATATGCGTGAACGCTCATTTGAAGGCAATTTCCAGATAATAGATGAGAAGACTTATGATGTGATGAATGCACGCATACAGGAATATCGTGATAACATATTAAACCAAGATACATATGCTCCTTCAGACACGATCTCAACGCAATACATAGAAATTCCATCCAAAATAAGCGAAAGCATACCGACAAGTGCTTATGAACAAACATGCACAATATGTGCCAAATGCTGAATTATCAAGAAAAAAAAGAAAAAATCTCCCTTAAAAGACTTTATTCTATTCGTTTATTTTACACGCTTCGTTATGTGAAGCACGGTTCCCATATTTTTAAAAAACACATCGTCTTTTGGTTTCATAGTACCACCAACTACTGTAGTTTAATTATGGCTTAAGCCGTTCAGGATCTCTTGGTGTAAGCGTAGCCTCTCTTACATTATCAAGATTCAATATTTTTTCTGTAAGCCTTTCTAGTCCAAGCGCAAGACCGCCGTGAGGCGGCATCCCGTATTTGAAAAATCTTAAATGGTCAAATGTTTTAGGATCTATTCCTTTGTCTTTCACATTTTTGACCCGTTCGTCATACCTATGCTCTCTTATGCCGCCGCTTGTAATTTCAAGCCCGTTGTAAAGCAGGTCAAATGAGGATGATAATTTTTTGCCGTCACGCATAATGTAAAACGGCTTTTTTGCAAATGGAAATTGTGTGATAAATATAAAAGAAGTGTTGTGATTCTTTTCTGCCCACGCGCTTATCTTTCTCTCACCTTCGGGTGTAAGGTCATTTTCTTCAATAAATTCCTTGTCAAGCTTTTCTTTCTTCAATATATCATTTGCTTCTGCAAGCGTAAGCCTGGGTATTTTTTTAGGCGCTTCAAGCTTTACGCCATACATGTCAAGAACATCCACGCATCGCTTGTTTAGTTCTGTAAAAATATACTGCATCATTTTTTCTTCCATGTCAAGAATTTCGCTTAAATCCTGTGTGGTCATCTCAAAATCAAAGGAAGCATACTCGCACAGGTGCCTTGTTGTGTGGTGCGGTTCTGCGCGGTATACAAAACCTATTTCATACACTCGGTCAATACCTGACGCAAGAACAGATTCCTTATATAATTGCGGGCTTTGGGCTAAAAAAGCCTCTTTATTAAAATACATTATAGGAAAATATTCAGTTCCGCCTTCAGTAGCTGCTCCTGTTATTCTTGAGGAGAATATGCGCAAAAATTTGTTTTTAACCATGAATTCGTTTAACAGGTTTACAATCTCGCTTTGGAGCCTGAAAACAGCCATGATTTTTGGCTGCCTTATGTCTAAGAACCGCCAGTCAAGCCGCTTGTCAAGATTAGAGTCTATTGTGCCTGTTACATCCAGTGGAAGTGGTGTTTCTGCGCGGGAAAGTATTTCAAATGAATTGGGCTTTATCTCGACCTTGTTTGGCGCACGGTCATTTTTAAGAGTTTTTCCTGAAATTTTTACAAATGATTCCTTGGGGACTTTCTTTGCAGCAGCAAAAACATCCTCGTTTATCTCTCCTTTCTTGAATGTTGCCTGAATTGTGCCCTTTTGGTCCCGCAGAACCAAAAATATCAGTTTTCCCACATCCCGCTTATCTTGCACAAAACCCGCAACCGTTGCTTTTGTTTCGGGTTTTACATCCGATGAAAATTCAGTCCTTAACATAAAAATCAAACATTAAGCGCAATCACTGTAACTGCGAGCCAAGTAAATAGATATTGCATAAGGCCGTTTGCAGCCCAGAAGTTCTTTTCTTCAGGCTTAAACACACGCATTGTTGCTTCACGAAGAGCAAAAAGAACGGCAAACCCGATAACAACCAATAGCTTGCCGTCGATTGTTTTTGTCAGGCTCCCTATAATTATTCCTGCAATAGTGTGTATAAGAATAGACTTTGCTTCTTTGCGCATGGATTCTGTTAAGGAAGGGTAGTTTTATAAGATTATGCGTTTAGCCGAACATGCCTTCCGGACCTTTTTGATCGGTAGGATTATTGTCTGCCATATATTGCAATACTGCTTTTTTCAACATATTATGCGTTATTCTCATTCTGGCATCATTCGGGTCTATATTTCGTAATTCATCATCACTTAATTGATGAAGTTCTTTTCCGCAAAGTATCGGTTTTAATCTCATTCCGGCAAGATATTTGTCTTCTTCTATCATAGCCACAATATCGGCACCAGACAATCCTTCTGTTTGTTTTGCAATCCCGGCATAATCTATTTTGCCTATGTTTTTTCCTTCAAGTTTTTTCTCCCATATTTTTTTTCTGTTCACCGTATCGGGCAAGGGTATTTCCAATGCTACTGCTCGCTCATGGCGAATAAGACTTGAGTCCAGTTGGTCTATATGATTTGTAGAGCCGATAAAGTATATCTGAACTTTTTTTCCTTCATCAGTTATGTGTGTTAATTTCTTTCTGTCGGACAATATTGATTTGAATTTGTCAATAAGTATGCGATCATATTCCCGTTCAGGGTCAAAGGATTGTGTTATCTCGTCTAAATACAGGACAACATTCTTTCCTTCTGCCATCATACGCTCGTGGGCACTATCCACTATAGAATCAAAATTTTTCTGGGATTCTCCAACATGCTTTTTGTGAATTGTTCCGACTTCCTCATAAATAGCATCTATTTCTGTTGAAATCGCGCGCGCAAATGTTGTTTTGCCCGTGCCGGGAGGGCCATAAAGAACTAACAGATTTGCTGTATTTTCCCCGAGTTCCTTTTCAAGCCCAGGATGCTTATAGGGAATTATAAGTTTTCGTATTACCACATTTTTTGCGCTTTCAAGGCCCACAACATCATCAAATGTTATATTGTCGATATTTGAGGCCTCTTGTTTTTCTTTTTGTTTCCCTCTCTTTTTGCTGCCTTCTGAGGAAGTAGAATCTAGTTTTTTTTGTAATTCTATGAACCTATCAGCCCAACGGTCGTATGTGTCGTTTTCAAAAACAGGAGTGCCTCCAATATAAAAATTCTCAAACACATCCACCAAAGCGCCATAAGTGTTATAAAGAACATCGTACGGGTCAATAACTTGATTATCCAGCTTAGATAGTATTTTTTCTTTTTCGATTCTATCTGCAGGGACCCTTTTATCGATATAATCATGATATGCATCTATAACAAAAGAAATGGTTTCCCGGGATATGTTACCCGTTACATAAGTCTCTAAAATATCCATAAATTCTGCGCTTCTATCCACGAATTCCTGCTTGCTTGAGCGCATTATGCTTTTTTTGACTGAAAGATTGCAGAATTGACCTATATCGCTTTCGGTTATTTCCTTCTTGCTTGATAATTGTTTAAGATATGCCATCACGTCATCATCAATACTGCTAAGAGAACTGAAAATAGGTATTTTTTGATCCCAAAAATATCCTAATTCTTGTTTATAACTGTAATCTGGATCAAAATCCAATTCAAAAGGCCTAACAAAAGGCGCGTTTGTTACAAAAGTATCGAATCGGACTTTTATGTCCATAAGGTGCGATAATGGCTTTTCATTATATTTTGGCGCAATTTCAATAAGATAATTAAAGAAATCTTTTACAAGCTCAGTTTTTGTATAAGCAATTGTTTGTTGTTCCATCCCACCACCAGACAATGAATTGAATTGTGGCGGGAAGATTTAAAAACGTATGCAAAATCACCATTGTCAGGTAATAAGAAATGATTATTTTTTAATAAAATAAGAAAACAGCATATTGATGTAAGAACATCTATTTAACAGTCATTTCAAGAAAATCCTTTGCCAATATAGTGTTCTTAAACACTTTTTTTGCATCATCAAGAAGCTTTTTCTCGCTGTTGTTTTTTTCCTGATATCTTCTTGAGATGTGCGTCAGAACAAGCTTTTTTACGCCTGCTTTTTTTGCAATCTGTGCTGCCTGATCTGATGTAGAGTGCTTGAAATCGCCTGCGCGCTCCTCAAAATCAGAGGAGAATGTGGAGTCGCTTATAAGCACATCTGCGTTTTTTGCGAATTTCACAATGTTTTCAGTGTATTTGGTATCCCCGGTGTATGCTATTTTTATTCCTTTATGAGTTTCAAGAATATCTTTGGGTGTTATTATTTTTCCTTTATGCTTGATGGTTTTCCCTTCCTTTAAATCACCTATAAGCGGACTTGTCGCAAGACCGAATTTAGCTGCCTTTTTCATGTTTGCGCTTAATTTTTCTTTTTCATTGAATACAAACCCTAACGCCGGAATCCTGTGCTCTACGCGAAAAGGAATTATTTCATATTCCCCGCAATCAACAACATCACCCTCATCAAGTTCTGTCACTTTTACTTCAAAACCGCGTTCAAAATACCCAATATTTAAAAGCTGCTCTACAAATTCTTTTGACCTCGTGGGCCCGTATATACAAAGCGGCTCACTCCTATTCTCTAATGACATTGTCTGCACGAGGCCCAAAAGCCCTGCGAAATGGTCCGCATGCCAGTGGGATATAAAAATACGGTCAATTTTCATGAATTTGAGGTTCTTTTCCATAAGCTGGCGCTGTGTGCCTTCCCCGCAGTCAAAAAGCATTCGTTCATCCTTATACATCATAAAAATTGCAGGCAGGTTGCGCTTTTTTGTAGGGACTCCGGATGTTGTTCCCAAAAATACGATTTTTATCATGAACATTATTAAGGACAACATATTTTAAATAAAAAGCCCGCAGGGGTTGGCGCATGACTTAAATTTATATTCTTGCTGCTTCTACTCGCGGTATGAACAAAAATCCGGGCGCGTTATACGAAGAAATCAAAAAGAATGACTTTTGCAAACCAAAGGTTGTTCTGCCCACAGTTGCAACAGTTGGTGCGCATTTCGCCGCGTTGTTTCCGTGGAACGGAAATTGGGACTATATGCTTTATGTTCAGGCGCCCGGGGTTGACTACATAACTCATTTTATTGGAGGGTATGCTGTTTCACAGATAGCGGATACATTCTTTGAAACAAGTGCGTATAGCTCATTATCTGAAAAATACAGCGTTCTTAAAAAAATGCCCAAGGAAGCCTTTGTTTTTGGGGCAATAGTTCTTGCGGGCTCGTTGAATGAGATTTTTGAACGGATTGCAACCTCGGATATTGCGGAAGAAAAAATAACTCCCATTGTCGGAAGCCATATATTTTCTGCTGTTGAAAAAATATGTTCGGAATCCGTAAATAACTCAATAAAAGATATGTTTATGAATATGACGGGCTTCCTTGCGCAAAGATACGCAAGCCGCAATATATATCCGCAAAAGGGCACGCCGAGGTTGCCTGAAGGGGAAATGACGGCTTTCCAGGCAGAGGATGCATAATCTTCCTGCAGCGTGCGCAAAATGCATTGAAACGAAAGATATATAAACTATGATTACTATGTGGTGGTTATGGGCAAAACAATAGCAATTTATGCTAAAAAAGCAATGTGCAAAGAAAAAGGACCAGGTTATCTCTTTTTTGCAGATAGGCAATCAGGCATTAAAACACCAATGATTCTTGGGACATATACTCCGGAGAAAACCGCCGGAGGCATAGACTTAATTCAATTTATTCCGGAACTCGCGCTGTTAATTACTCCTTTCGTCGATCATTGCTTCCGATATAAACCAGACGCAAATAAACGAAAAGCAAACCTTAATGAATACAACATGCCTCTTAACTTAAATACTGGTCTGGCTCTTGCAAAGGAGTACCAACAGCTTATAAAAAGCGGTTGTTATGCTTTTCAAGAAAGACCTGTTTTTGAAGAAACTCAGCTTTTGAAAGATTTTGCTGAAGGAAAACAAATTCCGATTGTTGTTGTTGATTTTAATATTGAAACAGAACCAAAAAATAGCGAATTGGTTTCGCTCCTTGGTTCCGATGAAGATAAGCGAAGGGATGTTCGAAAAAGTGGAAGGCCCCCTCCAGACATACAACCATGTAGGAAACCGCATAAACAAGCAGAACATGATGATGAATTTTTTAATACTTTCGGAGATAAGTCACTTATAGGAGACGACTGACGCCAATAAAACTATTAAAAGATATTACTTCTAAAGACATTCTATGTTTGATAAGATAAAAGATTCTTTGGCGAAATTCGCGCGATTGGGTGTTGCAGACAAGGCAGCTGTTGATGAGTTAGTTCGAGACCTTCAGCGCTCGCTTATACAGGCAGATGTAAATGTAAAGCTTGTTTTTGAATTATCTAAAAATATAAAAGAGAAGGCATTGGATGAAAAAGTCCCAAAAGGCATAACCCGCCGCGAGCATGTCGTAAATATAGTCTATGACGAGCTTGTTGAATTCCTGGGAAAAGAAAAGCCGGAAATAAAGCTTGAAAAGCAAAAAATACTTCTTGTAGGGCTTTTTGGCTCGGGAAAAACTACAACAACTGCAAAACTTGGCCGATTCTTTGTCAAAAAAGGGTTATCTGTCGGCATGATTTCGTGCGATACCTGGCGGCCGGCGGCATATGAACAGCTAAAACAGCTTGCAGGAAAGCTCAATATTGATGTTTACGGCAATGCAAAAGAAAAAGACCCTGTAAAAATAGTAAAAGCAGGTGTGGCGGAGTTCAAAGACAAGGAAGTTGTGATTGTGGACTCTGCAGGCCGCTCAGCACTTGATTTAGAACTTGCGGATGAGATAAAAAAAATTGATAAGATACTAAATGCTCGCGAAAAACTGCTTGTGCTTTCAGGAGATATAGGGCAAGCTGCACAAAAACAGGCAGAAGAATTCAATAAATTAGTCGGGCTTACAGGCGTGATTGTCACTAAAATGGACTCATCTGCTAAAGGCGGAGGGGTATTATCCGCATGCCATGCAGCAGGTGTTAACACCAAATTCCTTGGAATGGGTGAAAAATCTGATGATTTTGAAGTGTATGACCCCGTAAGGTTTGTATCCCGGCTTTTAGGCATGGGAGACCTTGAAGGTCTTTTGGAGAAAGCAAAAGACGCGTTTAATCCGGAAAAAGCAGAAGAATTGATGAAAGGCGACTTCAACCTTGAGATATTCTATTCACAGATTGAGTCTATGAAAAAAATGGGTTCTTTAGGCAAAATAATGGATATGATTCCTTTAGGCGGCGCTAAAATCCCAAAAGAGATGCTTGGCGTGCAGGAAGAAAAGATGAATAAGTGGCGCATCATGATTGATTCTATGACTGTTGATGAAAGGAAAGACCCGGATATATTGGACTCTTCGCGCGTAAAACGGATTGCAAAAGGGGCTGGTGTGCCTGAGACCGAACTAAAAGAGCTTATCAAGCAGTTCAACATGATGAAAAAGATGATGAAAAAGATGAAAGGCGGAAAAGGGCTCAAGCGCGGCCCCATGGCAAACCTGATGAAGAATTTTAAGGGTATGCCCGGGATGTAGATTTTTCTAAAAAAATTTATTCTCGAGCAAATTGCTCAAGATATCTTGCAAGTGATTGGGCGGTTGTCTGAAGAATTTCTTCTTGCCGGTCTTCGGGAATTATCGTTACATTCAATTTTTTGCTTTTCGCCCCTACAGGGACATACCACTCATCTTTTGGCTTAATTCCCTCGACCTTAAGAAGCGCCTCAAACATGTCTTTTTTGATGGTAATGGCCTTTTTCTCTATCAGCAATTCTGCCCCTAACTGATCAACTGCTATTTGAAGTATCGGCTGTGTGGGCTGTGATTCCACAATTTTTGCCTTAACTGTCGGACTTTCGTACTCTTTAATGCCTTTTACATCTAAATAGGCAAAAATAGTATCTCTTTTCGCGTGTTCCTGTTTTTGCATACATCCCCGAAGTACCTGCATACGCTTGTAACCGGGAAGTCCTGCTTCCAGATAGGAATCGATTTTCATAGATATTATTGGGGACTGAAAAATTTAAGTTTGTCGCAGTTATTTAGATTCTCTAGATTTTAAAACAGATATAAATATTGCAGCCACAAATTAATAATATGGCCATAAAACAAGCAGTTTATTGTGTTCTTATATTTACGATAATATCTGTGTTTTTTCAGAC
>DAOVNB010000164.1 GCA_030630425.1 archaeon
ATCTGTTGTCCGGCATCTCAAAATCATCAAGAGTCTCTTTCATCTCTGCGTCGCCTTTGATAGTGCCTTTGTTTTTCAGATATTCGCGTGCAAGTATCCAGAAAACAAGAGCAACTGATTTTTTTCCCTTATTATTCATAGGAATTATGACATCAACATATCTCGGGTCGTTGAATGTATCGCACATAGCGATTATGGGGATGTTCGCGTTGTATGATTCCTGTATTGCCTGCTTGTCTGCAAAAGGGTCTGTTATGACTGCGATTTTCGGCTCAATGTAATTTCTGTAATTTGGGTTTGTAAGTGTTCCGGGCATAAACCTGCCCCACACGGCCTTTGAGCCTTCAACAGCTTTTGCGAATGTTACGACTGGCTTGTGGCCGTTTCTTTTTCTTGAAACCACAAGAATCTCTTCAGGCTCGTATTTTGAAAGAAGGTTTGCGGCAATTTTTATTTTTTCGTTAATTTTTGAGATATCAAAAACCGCAAGCTTGTCCGGACGGACCTTGTAAACATAATGCTCCATAGCCTTAAGCCTCTGCTTCATCCCTATGTGTATCCCTGAAGAAAGATATACATTCAATGGGACAAGCATCCCTGTATCTTTTTGAGTTTCTTTGTTTTCTTTTTCCATTATTCATCACCTATAGAATTTTAGTGTTAACCGAACAAATCGTTCGATGTGTCAAGGCATATGCCCTGCACTGCAAGATATAAAGATGATGTAGTTTTTTAAAGGTTTCTAAATATACGCCACAACATTATATGCGCTAAAAACACATCATTGTAACGCCATATACATACGCTGCTCTGAACTGCCTTCAGACCGCATATCGCCTTCAATCACAGGAAATCTTGTTGCCTTGCGCTCAAATTCTTCTTGCGGGGTGTAAGACCCGGCAAATAAAGATGAAAGTCCATAGAATAAACAAGCTACCGCACCTGTAACCGCTACCGCACTTACCTCTGAATTCTCGAGCAGATAACTGCCTATATCCTCTAACATTAATCCCACCTCATGTTACTACACCTATTTTTTATTCGGCAATAATAACAATATTTGTTTAATTATTTATCTTTTTAAAATATAAATATCAATTGTTTTTATAAACACTATGACTATGTCGCTATTTTTAAGAGATATGTGTAAACTATATATAACTGAACAACACATTTATTTTGTATAAAGGCATACAAATTACATGGGTGAGTTTTATGGTTGCAAAAACAAAGAAAAATAATGTTCCAAGCGCAGGCAAAAAAGAAGAAATAACAAACCTGAAAGAACGCAAAAATAAGACGGTAAAAAAAGAAAAAGAAGTCGGTACCCTTCTTGACGGTGCAGGAAAAAAAACGCCTGAAGAACAAAAAAAAATGACTGAAGAAGAAAAGAAGAAAAGAGAATCGCAGGAAAAACGATTCAAGATTGCGACAGATTTCTCAAAAGAGCTTATTATCAAATTCAAGAAATCCGTTAAATCCGTTATTGTTTATGGCTCCACTGCAACCGGAACCCATAAAGAGACATCAGACATTGATGTTTTTGTTGTAATGGATGACACAAAAGTTGACGGTGCTATACCCCAGGAAGTAAAAGACCGCATCTGGAATGAGATGCTTGCTTTGGCAAAAAAAACAAATGACTCACATAAGCTAAAAGAAGGCCAGGGAATAACTCTTCAGGCATTTATGTTTTTGACTGAATTCTGGGAGAATATGCGCGTTGCAGAACCGGTTTTAATGGCAATTTTAAGAAACGGTGTTCCTGTTTTCGATGTTGGCGTTTTCATGCCTGCAAAAAGGATGCTTCAGCGAGGAAAAATTCCGACAACAAAAGAAGCAGTGGACCAGAAAATGCATGCTGCTCCGGAATTTGTAAAGTATGCTTTAGGGCGGATAAAATCTTCCGGACATTACATGGAGCAGGCAATGGCAACAGCAGGGAATGCGGCGTTGATGTTTATAGGACGAATGCCGCAAAACAAGGAAGATGTGCCAAATGCAATAAAGGAATCATTCTGCGACCAAAAGCTTCTTGAAGAAAGGTTTGCAGTTGAGGCGCAGAAAATACGCGATTTTGCAAAAAAGCTTGAGCACATAAAAGATGAAGAAATAATCGGTCTTGGTGCGGAAGTCGATTCACACTTGAAGATGACAGATGATTTTGTAAAGAGAATGGCCAACCTCATAAAAGAGCTTGACCAGAAAAAGAAGGGCTCGGTCTTAATGAATACTTACAAAACTTTTTTGAAGGCGGATGTCGGAGCGCTTAAATACATCGGCATCAAGCCACCGGAATCCCTGCAGGACCTGCCTACAGTAATGCATGAAAAATTCCCGCAACTAAAGGATTTGCACAAAGAGCTTTTCGACGGGCTTACAAAGTATCTCCTGATGATAAAAGACGGCAAGGAAAGCGCAATACCTGAAAGGAATGTCTATGAGCTTCGGGAAAAGACAAAAATGTTCGTCCTTGATTTAGGCAAGCACTTAAAGGACCTTAAAGACAAGGGCATTATAAAGAACAAAGAAGACCACAGCAATTTCGTGCCTGAAATGCGTGATGAAAAGAAGAAGGAATAGTGGATAAACCATATATTTTTATCTTTTTCTTTCATTTTGTTGTTTATGGTTTACTTTAAGGTCTGGAAATTTTCAGTGATTGAAGGATATTCTAAAGATTTTATAAGATATAATAAAGAACTATGGCTGAATTTAATTACTGCATCTATCATAATAACCAAACATTCGACCTAAATATTCAAGAAATTATTCTGCATTTTCTAATCAATCAAAAAATCAATACAAAAATATATTAAAATCAAAAACCAATTAATAACATAAAATTTTATTCGTTTGATATATTTGATTCTGTG
>DAOVNB010000021.1 GCA_030630425.1 archaeon
ATCTTTAGTTTCTTTTTTTTCTGCATTTTCCTTTTCCTTGAAGTCTGCATCAACGACGGTTTCTTCTTTTTCATCTTTTTTGGAATCGTCCTTTTTTTCTTCAGCCTGCGCCTTTTGTGCCGCTTCCTGATACATCTTTACTGCGATTTCCTGTATTTTTCCGGTAAGCTCTTCTGTCTTTTTCTTTATGGCATCTGTGTCTTCGTTTTTAAGGAGCTCTTTTAGCTCTTCAATACCTTTCTCAATTTCTTTTTTCTGGTCTTCGCTTACATGTTCCTTTGCGTCTTTTAAGGTTTTTTCTGCGGTGAAAACAAGTGTGTCTGCTTCGTTTCTGATACTTACAGATTCTTTTTTCTTCTCGTCTTCGGCTGCGTTTTCTTCTGCGTCTTTTACCATTGAGTTTATGTCTTCTTCGGAAAGCCCGCCGTCAGATTTCTTTATTGTTATTGACTGCTCTTTTCCGGTTCCTAAGTCTTTTGCGCCTACATTCAATATGCCGTTTGCGTCAATGTCAAAGGTTACTTCAATTTGCGGTATTCCTCTTGGCGCCGGGGGTATTCCTGCGAGAGTGAACTGCCCTAATGACTTGTTGTCCGCAGACATCTTTCGCTCTCCCTGAAGCACTTTTATCTCTACTGCGGGCTGGTTGTCGGCTGCTGTTGAGAATACCTGTGTCTTTTTTGCAGGGATTGTTGTGTTCCTTTCAATTAGCGGAGTTGCGATTCCACCCATAGTTTCTATGCTTAGTGTCAATGGTGTTACATCCAATAGAAGGACATCTTTTACATCGCCTGCAAGAACACCGCCCTGAATTGCGGCTCCGAGTGCCACAGCTTCATCAGGATTTATGTCTTTTGAAGCGTCTTTTTCAAGTATATCCTTTACTCGTTTCTGAACTGCGGGAATTCTTGTTGAACCGCCTACAAGAAGCACTTTTTCTATGTCTTTAGGACTCATTTTGGAATCTTTTAGTGCTTGAGTTACCGGGGCTGCTGTTTTTTCTACAAGGTCTTGTGTAATCTTGTCAAAGTCTGCTCTTGTCAAATTAATGTCAAGATGTTTTGGCCCGTTTGCATCGGATGTTATGAAAGGCAGATTGATGTTTGTTGTTTCGGTGGTGGATAGCTCGATTTTTGCCTTTTCTGCTGCGTCTTTTAGGCGCTGCATAACCATCTTGTCTTTTGTAAGGTCAATGCCTTCCTCTTTTTTGAATGTGTCTGCAATGTGCGCTACAACAACATCGTCAAAGTCATCGCCTCCAAGCTTGTTGTTTCCTGAAGTGGACTTTACATGGAACACACCATCTCCAAGCTCTAATATGGATACATCGAATGTTCCTCCGCCAAGGTCAAATATAAGAACTCGTTTTTCTTCTTTTTTGTCAAGGCCGTAGGATAATGCGGCAGCGGTTGGTTCGTTTATGATTCGCTCAACTTCAAGTCCTGCTATTTTTCCTGCATCTTTTGTTGCCTGCCTTTGAGCGTCGCTAAAATATGCGGGAACAGTTATTACTGCTTTTGTTACCTTTTCTCCAAGATAACTTTCAGCATCTGCTTTTAGTTTCTGTAATATCATGGCTGAAATTTCCTGGGGGGTGTAATCTTTTTCGCCCATTTTTATTTTGTCTTTAGTTCCTATTTTTCGCTTTATTGAACGAATTGTGTTGTCCGGGTTTGAGATTGCCTGCCTTTTTGCAGTGACCCCTACAAGCCTTTCGCCTGTTTTAGATATTCCTACAATTGACGGCGTTGTCCTGTCGCCTTCCTTGTTTGGGATTATTACCGGCTTACCGCCTTCAAGAACCGCTACTGCGGAGTTTGTTGTTCCTAAGTCAATTCCTATAATTTTGCTCATATTCACTCACCTGTTTTATCTTTATTTTCTTTTTTGGATACCGCCACTTTTGTCGGGCGGATAACTTTTTCTTTTAACATGTATCCTTTCTGCATAATTTGTATTACTGTGTCTTCTTCGTGATTGCCTGAGACTATTTGCATCAATGCTTCGTGTTTTTTAGGGTCAAATTGTTTTTCTAAGGCCTCTATTTCTTCGACTCCTTTGGTTTTAAGCAATTGGTATAATTGCTTGAAAATAAGCTCAACGCCTGTTTTTATTTTGCCTGTTTCTTCTGTTTTTTTCATCTCACCCATTGCCCGCTCGAAGTTGTCAAGGATGTCGAGGAGCTCTATGATTATTTTTTCATTTGCATAGCTAATTGTATCTTGTTTTTCTTTTTCTGTGCGTTTTATATAGTTGTCAAAGTCTGCCTTAACTTGTTTTGTGATGTTTACTATTTCAGACATTTCATCTTTAATTGAATGTATTTCTGCTTCATATTCGCTTAGTTTGGCGTCTTTTTCTTCAAGCTGTTTTTTCAGTGTTTCTATGGTTTCTATCTCTTCTTTTTTGTCTTTTTTTGTCATGATTTGCACCAAATTTTGATTTTTTTAAGTTTTAAAACACGAACAAGGGTATGCACCGGTTAGCTTAGAATGGGGGTTTATGTTCATGTGCGTATACACTTTGAGTTGCTTAATTTTTTAAAGGTTTTGTTTGATTGAATTTAGCGGTTTACTTGCTGGAAGAGATTATAGAGATCAGTCACTGAATGTGACTTTCCCGTAATAACATGATATGAGTTATTAATGCGTAAATGAATGTATAACGAATTCTTTATGCGTTTAGGTTCGCCTGTTTCTTGTGCACAAAATAATGGTTTTAGGGTAGTTAAAGATGTTATTCATGCAAAAGTAACAATAATTATTGCGAAGTAACAATTGAATTTATTTTCAAAAAAATCACCAAAAGACATATAAATATCAAAATCCATAATTCCTAATATTGTAATAAGGAAATTTTTAACTTCATCATTTGGCTTGTCTTAGCATTACCAAGAATCCCTATCAAACCAAATGTGGGTTAATTGGAATTGAATTTGTTCTCTAACGGTCGTATTTTGTATTTGGTTTTGTTTTGGTATAGACTTCCCGAATGTCGGGGAGAGCGAGGCTACGGAAATGAAAGAAAAAAATATGATCAGTTTACCTTGTGTAATTACATTTCTTGTGACTTTTTTAGTGTTATGGAGTTTTGCCTATGGAGAAAATAATTTGTTGTGTAGTGGCAAAACCCAGACAGATAACAATTGATAGTACTCAAAGAAAGAGTTGATCGATATGGCAGAAAGACACGAAAAAGGCAGTCAGAAAACAGCAGTGGTAATAGGAGCACATCCGGATGACTCTGAAGTTGCTGCTGCGGGATTGATGTACAAGTTAGCCAGAAATGATGAGTATTATCTTGTAAGTGTAATATGCACTGACGGGGAAAAATCTAATGGCAATGCCGATATACATTATAGGATAGATGAAGCAAAACGTGCTGCAGATATGATGGGTGTTGATGAAATACATTTTCTTCATTTTCCGGATACAAAATTGCACGGCGTAGCATGTGAATTAAAGGATGAAATTGACAAAATCATAACGGAAAAAAATCCTTACATGTTGATTACACATTCTAAAGACGATAAGCACCAAGACCACAGAACTGTAGCCAAGGTATTATCTATTTCAGCTAAGCGTGTTCCAAATCTTTTTCGTTATAATTCTCCCTCAATAAGCACCCAGTTTACACCGAACTTTTTCGTTAGCTTGACTCAAAACGAGCTGGAGGAGAAAATCCACCTGCTGGAAGAGTGCTTTAGAACGCAGGTTGATAAACCATATGGGCTCGACATGGATGAGATAAGACAGGAATCAATACTTTATGCCAAGAAATATTGCCGGGTGAATGGCGGAAACCCGGGCACCCTCATATATGCCTGCGAGCCTCTTTATGCAGAGCGCATAATTCAGAATTGGATGGAGTGGTTAAAATGACTAAAGTAATGACTGCACATCAGCCCAATTTTATGCCCTATTTGGGATTCTTTGACAAAATGAGTGCCATCAATGATGAAGAAGTCATTGGAGGATATCTTGAAGGTATGGGCATGGCCACACCACAGGACATGGATGCCGGCGTGTTTATCATACGGGATGATGCCCAATACGTACCTAAGGAATGGCACAGCAGAAACAGAATAAGAACACACGGTGGTTCGAAATACCTGAAAGTGCCTGTCGAAAAGAAGATGGCGCCAATACGTGAAATAAAAATAAACCCTGACGGCCGGATTGACAACAAGGTTCCATGGAAGAAGTACCATCTACGGGAGATTGATGCCAACTACAAAAAAACCCCTTTTTTCGAGGAACACTATCCGGGATTAGAAGAAATTTACTCACAAGAAGCAGAACTCTTGGTTGATTTTAACATGAATATAATCAATTGGCTTGCGGATTGCTTCGGTATTGAGGCAGATGTGGTCTTCTTTAGCGACCTTCCTGAAACTGCCACGGGTGAAACCGCAAGCGAGACGCTTGCAAGAGCAACAGAAGCCGTTGGTGCGGACATTTACTTATCGGGCGCCGGGGGGCACGGGTATCTGGACTTAACGCCGTTTGAAGAACGCGGCATACCGGTTATTTATCAGGAATATGAACATCCTGTATACCAACAACGCTTTCCCGGTTTTGAACCGAATCTGGCCTCGATAGATGCGCTTTTCAATGTAGGAACATTTCCAATGCCTGTTAAAGAAATTCAACAGGTTAGTCCCATAAGAGGTGGTACATAATGACATTTTATATTCTACCGCTTACATTTACAATAGATACCGCAACCCTTGGATACCACCACATTAAAAACTTCTTGGGTAAATCAAAACCAGACAGATCCTATGCAACTACGCCCGATGAAGTGTACGATGATGTAGTGTCTGATGAAGGAGGTAACGTAAACGGAGAATTCTTCTATAAATCTGCCATACCTGAAGTTTCAGTTGTGGTTTCTTCGCACAAACAAAGCGACCAAATAGAACAAACAGTGAAGAACATCTACGACCAAAGCTACCCATTAAACAGTGTAATCATTTCAGACTCAAACCTTGATGACACCAAAGAGCTTGTAGCTAGTTTAGGCGAAAAATTTCCCTCATTAAACTTAAAATACTGGTCTAAAGACGGAGTGACATCGAAAGCAGGCAAGATTAATAATCTGGTGAAAGACCCTGAAGTCGATTTGGGGGACTATGTCTATTTCATAGACACCGGCATAGATATGAACCCAGACACAATAACACTTTTGGCTGATGCATTCTCGGAGGATGATATCGCAGCAGTTACATCCTACGGTGTTGTTACTCCTAATGGCAACTATCGTTCAAATATGTATCATCACGGCAAAGAATGGACAAACAGAATGGGTAAATACAGGAAGCTTGCTCAAAAACACAGAAATGCCATTCCTGTTCTTTGCGGCGCTTCGTTCATGGCCAAAACAGAAGTATTAAAAGATACTGAGTTTCCAACAAACACCCAGACAGAAGATACTGCATTTACATGGTTGCTGCAGCGCAATGGGCATAAAGTTGGATATGAGCCGGATGCTTTTGTAAGCGCAGATGATGTAAGTACTTTGAAAAAGCAGATTGAGCAAACCTGGAGATGGTATATGGGCACATGGCAGAATCTTTACACACAAAAAGAGATTTTTGGCCCAAAATCCAAGGCAAAATCTCTTGCTTACACAACACTTGCACCCAGTCTTGTAGAATCTTTATTGTATGCTGGCACAGTAGTCTCATTGCCCTTCCTGGCATATTACGAACCAAATTTAGCGCAGCATTTTTTGATAGGCGACACAGTACTATCGCTTATGACTCCGGCTGTAGCCCCCATTCTTTGCGGTGAGCCTAAAGCCGTACCAGGAGAGATTTACCGGACAGTGAGACACTATCATCAAATAACAGCGTATAAGATAATGTCATCGGCACTCTGGTTAGCTTCAGGAGCCAAAGTGGGCTTTGATGTCGTTACCCGCAAAAATGACAAATGGACAAACGATTGGTGATTTTTCCTTTGCTTGCAGGGATTGAGGTGTAGAAATGGGTTCATCAAATGCAGCTATTGACCGCAATATAGTATATGAACAAATAACACGAGGCTATCTGGAAGCGAACCTCGAGCGCTTTTTTGCAATCGAGTCAAATTGGACAGAACTTGGTGAAGAAGCATGGACTGAGGATAATTTCCTTCTTGAGCTGCCGTTGAAATGGGACTTAAGCTTCCTTTGTAAAGACGGGGATGGCGAATCAATAATAGGATATGTTATTGGTTCTTGTTCAAAAGACGATCCCTCCATCTCCCAGGTGAATAAAATCATCGTAGATAACTCTTATCGAGGAATGGGAATCGGAACAAAATTAATGGATCTTTATACTCAGGCATGTTTGAAAAGAGGCATCAAATACTCGCAACTTAAGGCATTGACCAACAACAACAAAGCAAACACATTCTATGACCGATTAGGATACTACCAGATTGATACTGTCAAAGGAACAGACGACCTCGTAAGACATTTTTATGAGAAGAAATTGGGGGGTGATTAATAGGCATATACCCCATTCAAGACCCACAATTAATGAAGAGGACATTTGTCCAGTTATCTCTGTTTTGCGTACAGGGCAGCTTGCAACAGGCAAAGAAGTTCAAGAGTTTGTAGGGGATGTATGCAGATATGTAGAACTTGATACTGGCGGGGGGGTAGCTACAAATTCAGGTACTAATGCTTTATATCTTGCATTAAAGTCTCTTGGCATAGGAACAGATTATGACGTACGTTTTGAACCAGGGGCAATTGGTGATGAAGTAATAATTCCGAGTTATGTCTGCCGGTCAGTGCTTAGTGCCGTTGAGCAGGCAGGTGCACAGCCAGTTCTTGCAGATATTGAACCTGACAGCTATAATATAGACCCTGCAGACTGCTATTCAAAAATATCAGAAAATACAAAAGCCATAATAGTGCCGCATATGTTCGGCACTCCTGCCAATCTTGATGAATTCCTTGAACTGAGATCAGAAACCGGTGTTCCCTTTATTGAAGATTGCGCACAGGCAATAGGGGCCCGGTATAAAGGGAAAAAAGTTGGCAGTTCAGGAGATTTGTCTATATTCTCGTTCTATGCCACAAAATGCATGACAACAGGAGGTCATGGCGGGATGGTTTTAACAAATTCAGAAGAAGCGCTTGAAAAACTCAAACGAATGATGCAATATGATAAAACCCAGAATCATTCAGAATCCTATAATTATTCTTTAACCGATCCCCAGGCTGCGATGGGCAGAAGTCAATTAAGGAAACTCGATGGATTTAACGAACGAAGGCGAGAAATCGCTAAGAAGTATGATGATGCATTCATATGTGCTGGTTTGCACGATCTTCCGGCAGAGGACAGTATTTATTTCAGATATGTTATTGACGTTGAAGATACTGTTCATTGTATCCGGCAAATGAAAAAACACTGCATTGATTGTGAAAAACCAGTCTTCAAGCCGCTGCATCAATATCTTAACTGCAGCAATGACGACTTTTCAAACACAGAACGGGCCGTGAACCGTGCAATATCAATACCCATCTATCCGTCTATGAGTGATGAAGAAGTTGGGTATGTCTGCGATGCCATCAACGAAGTGTGGAGAAAGTAGATAATGAAACTTTGGCAGGATGGATGTTCATTGAGTGGTGTTTCCCCCAATCTTTTTTAATGACGTATATCTGTAAACTTTTGCATTTTTTGAGCCAACATGGTCAAAATGCTATAGAGATCAGTCACTGAATGTGACTTTCCCGTAATAACATGATATGAGTTATTAATGCGTAAATGAATGTATAACGAATTCTTTATGCGTTTAGGTTCGCCTGTTTCTTGTGCACAAAATA
>DAOVNB010000089.1 GCA_030630425.1 archaeon
CTAAAGAAGATGTAGCACAAATACTTGCATCTGCAGGCATGTTCGTGGACCTAAAAAAAGACACATACACTGGTCGCGAACTTTACAGTTTTGTCATACCTAAAGAAATAAGCATATCATACAAATCCGCCGTCTGTAAAGGCGATGATGAGTCTGATGATGATTTCGTTGTGATAAAAGACGGACAAATAGTGCAGGGCGCAATTGATGAGAAATCAATCGCACCATTTAAGGGCAAGCTCCTTGATGCTATTGATCTTGAATGCGGCCACACTGAAGCAAGGATATTCCTTGACCGAATAACGCGAATAATATCCGAAGTCATGGCAAGAAAAGGGTTTACAATATCAATAGGCGACCTTGATATGCCTGCATCCGTTGACAAGGAGATACAGAGCCTTATTGACAAAAGGTTTGCAAAAGTCGAAGAATTAATTGACAAATACGAGAAAAACAAAATAGAATCTTCGCCAGGAAGAACTCCTGAAGAAACTGTAGAAGATAGGATCATGTTTGAGCTGAATAACATCACAAACGATGTTCAAAACATAATTAAAACAAATGCCAAAGAATCCGGTGCAACTATAATGGCAAACACAGGAGCTCGGGGAAGCATACAGAATCTTGCATATATGTCCGGCATGATAGGCCAGGAAGCGGTTAGGGGGAGGCGTATTTTCAGAGGATATAAAGGGAGGACACTATCTCAATTCAAAAAAGACGATCTTACACCATTATCCCACGGGTTTGTAAGGGAATCATTCAAACAGGGAATAGGCCCTATAGGATTCTTCTTTGAGGCAATGAAAGGAAGAGAAGGCATAATGGACTCGTCACTAAAGACAAGAGTTTCCGGTTATCTTCAAAGGCGGCTTGTAAATGCATTACAGGACATAATTGTGAATCCGCAAATACGGGCGGTTGACGGAACTGATTCAATTGTGCAGTTTACAGCAGGCGAAGATGGGATAGACCCTTCAAAAAGTGATCGCGGGACAATAGACCGCGAACTTAATATTTAATGGTGGTTATGGTATGGATAAAAAATTAGGACTTCCGAAAAAATTTGAGGATATGAAGCTTTCAAAAGAGCAAAAAAAACATCTTGAGACGCGTTTTGACAGGATGATTTACGCTCCGGGTGAAGCTGTAGGTGTTGTTGCGGCACAGTCAATATCAGAACCTGCAACACAGACAACACTTCGTGCATACCACGCAGAAGGCCGTACTCAGCTTGTGACAACTCAAGGGCTTCCAAGGCTGATTGAGCTTTTCGACGCAAGAAAAATACCGAAAACACCAACAATGACAATTTATCTTGATAATGAACATAACAATAAGGAAGAGGCAACAAAAATAGCTGCAAAAATAAAAGAGACAAAGCTTATACAGATTATAGACACAGATGCCATTGATCTTGTTAATTTTAGGATTGAGGTTAATTTAGACCCTAAACAGTCTAAAATTCTTGAGATTGACGGCGAAAATATTGCAGTTCTAATCAAAAAAAGCATAAAGAACATAAACATCGAAGTTTCCAAAGACAAGCTATTGATTGAGCCTAAAAAAGAGGAAATGACCATAAAAGACTTACAGTCAATAAGAGTCAAAGTCCGCGACAAATACATAAAAGGCATAAAAGGCATTTCACAGGTTGTTGTTGAAAAAGAAGGCGATGACTGGGTTATAAAAACTCTTGGCTCTAACTTAAAGAAAGTCTTAAAGATGATAGAACTTGATAGAATTAGATCTTTTACAAACAATATTTATGAAATTCGAAGCGTGCTTGGAATAGAGGCAGCAAGAAACGCAATTGTGCGCGAAACACTGACAACAATGAGGGCGCAGGGTGTTGACACAGACATAAGGCATGTTCTGCTTGTTGCAGACGCAATGACCTCCACTGGAGAAATACAGGCAATAGGAAGGTACGGTGTTGCTGGCGGAAAATCCTCTGTTCTTTCAAGGGCAAACTTTGAAGAAACTGTAAAGCACCTTACAAACGCAGCTGTCAAATGCGAGCTTGATCCTTTAAAAAGCGTTGTTGAAAATGTGATACTTGGAAACTTAGCGCCAGTAGGAACGGGAACAGTAAAGTTAAAATTAAAAGAATAATTAAATTATGGTGGCTTTAATGGATATTAAACTTGAGAGGGAAATAAAAAAAGCAGTTGAAGAAAAAAATACAGTCCTGGGCGCAAACAGCACATTAAAAGGGCTTGCAAAAAAACAGATAAAAACAGTCATTGTTGCAGATACATGCCCTGATGCGATAAAAGAAAAAATAAACAAGAGCGCGGACGATAAAGGCACAGAAATTAAGCCGTCAAACGCAAGCGCTAAAGATTTGGGCGCGCTTTTAAGAAAGCCATTTTCTGTAGGCGTTATAGGCATAAAAAAAAGTAAATGAGTTTATAATCTATGAGAAAATACGGCATGGAAGATATCGGTTTTATAAACGCGTTTGAAAAAATGACAAAAAGCAAAGTTATGGATTATATTCGCAGTGATGAAGTGCTTTATTTTGTCGTAGACACAAAAAATATCGGAAAGCTTGTCGGAAAAGACGGGTTAAACATAAAAAGCATTTCCGAAAAATTCGGAAAAAAGATAAAGGTCTTTAAATATTCAAAAGATTTAAAAGAGTTTGCAAAAAACTTGATTGTGCGGCCAATAGAAAAAATAGAAATTATTGGCGAAAAAAACACAAAGTCTTTAAAGATTAAGGTCGCAAACAAAGACAAAGCAATAATTATCGGTCGCGAGGGAAACAATCTCAAAATTACAAAAGAGCTGTTGAAAAAGCAGTTCAATATAGAAAACATACAAATTGAATGATTTTAGGAGTGAATAAAAATGCCAAAAGGATTATATGCCGGAAGGGATCTTTTAAAGAACCGGAAGAAAAAGAAATGGAAGAGTGTAGATTATACCCGAAAGAAACTTGATCTTAGGGCGAAATCAGACCCCCTTAAAGGCACAGCCCAGGCAAAAGGAATTGTTCTTGAAAAAAGGCAGCTTGAAGCAAAACAGCCGCATTCAGGACTTCTTAAATGCGTAAGAGTTCAACTTATAAAGAATGGTAAGCAGATAACGGCATTCTGTCCCGAAACAGGAGCCATAAGCCACATACAGGAACACGATGAAGTTCTTGTTGAGGGTATCGGCGGCTCAAACAGCGGGCCTAAAGGTTCACTGCCATCAGTTAAATGGAAAGTGATACAGGTAAACGGCATTTCACTGCACCACCTGATTACAGGAAAGAAAAAAAGAGCAACTAAGTGATATTTATGAATGAAGCAAAATTATTCAATAGATGGGAAATGGAAAATATAAAAGTAAAAGACGCAGGCCTTATAGATTATGTGACAGTTACACCAATAATTGTTCCAAAAACAGGCGGCAGGCACGCAAAGCATCAGTTCCACAAATCAAAGGTTCCGATTGTAGAAAGGCTTATGAATAAGCTTTTTGTTTCAGGGCACAAGGGAAAAAAGCACAAGATATCAAGCGGGCATAATGTCGGAAAGACATTCAATGCTGCACGGATAGTGTCAGGAGCATTTGAGCTGATTGAAACCCAGACAAAAAAGAACCCTGTTGAAGTTTTTGTTGCAGCTGTTGAAAATTCAGCCCCCACAGAAGAAGTCATGAGCTACCAGAAAGGCGGCATTATGGCTCGCGAGGGCGTTGTGACTTCCCCCCAAAGGCGCGTTGACCTTGCATTAAAGCATTTAGCACAGGGCACATTCCACAAAGCCCACAAAAGCAAAAAACCCGCTTCAAGAACCCTTGCAGACGAGATTATGGGCGCATACAAAGAAGACTCAAGCGCATCATTCGCCTTCTCCGAGCGCGTAAGGCGAGAAAAAGAAGCCGCAGGCTCTTTGTAACTTCGGTTTTTTCTTAAGTTTTTTAACTTGCGTTAGCCAAAGGCATAGTTTGGTTATTTTTAGATAATTAATGTGCGTATAATACACCAAATTAGGGGTGTTATACGCGATAAATCGCGTAAAACTCGTTGTTATACGCAATTAAATTTTCACTTTAGAAACAAAAAAGAGGGGAGTCCCTAATCCTTTGGATAGATGGAGTTTCGCTTGCTAATATCTTAATTTCAACCATTTTGTTGATTTAAATTTTTTAATATAAGGTTTTGCTCTAACAGAATTCATCAAACTCCAATAACATTTTTTCGCGAATTCATCCTTTATGTTCTTCGGATAACTATAACTATAACAAAATCCTCTCGGATCAGATGTGTCTTTTCTATAAGATTTATTGAATTCAGGTAGAAGATATTTATGAATCCCCCATCGGATATTGTTTATCATCTCAACAATATTACTA
>DAOVNB010000013.1 GCA_030630425.1 archaeon
ATGGCATGTTTGTGTATAGTAGTCATTATTATTTGAGGATTATAAGAGAGAACAAAGACATCTGGTGGCACTATCGGTTTCATTGACCTAACAAATTCGTATTCCTCATTAAGTGGGCTCTTTGAAAAAATAAAACCATGGGAAGGAATCAAACTAACCAAATACATTACAGCTATAACTAAAAGAAGTATGTTTTTGTTCTTAATCTCTGTTTTTTTAAGAATGTTCTTAACACCATATACAGAAAATATTAGTAATGGCACATATAAAAGCAGGCTATATCTGACAGTATCACCGAAATGGTTGATGTTTCCGGCATAGTGGCTCGAGTATACAATAAAAAATAATGCAAAAAATAAGAAATAATAAAAAAAGGTCTTTTTTTTAGAATACACCTCTCTTGCGCCCAAAATGCAAAGAATGGAAAATACAATGGAGTTTATGCCTGGATTGAAGAAGAATAAAATATTAGGCAAATAATTATTGTTCAAATAATTCACTCTTGTCGCAAACGAATCATTATATCCTTCGCCAACTTCAAAACTATAATTCATTAATTGGAAACAAGGAATAAGCAGCACTAAAAAAACAAAAATCGGAAAAAGGTACTTTCTCTTTAAAAAATGTATTTTGTTGTCTTTTTTCAAAAGAATGTAAAAATAAAATAGAAATATAAGTAATATGTTTTCGGTCCGTATGTTTACGGCATATAAAAGAGTCGCCAGGAACAGCAAAAACATTGGTTGCTTTTTTGTTGCAAAATACAATTCCAAAAATAACATAGTCAACAAAACAAAAAACAATGAACAAATTTCCGTGGCTGCAGATCCTGAGTACTTCAAATGCACAGGAATAAACGCAAACACAAAGGCCCCGAACAAAGAAAGAGATGTATTTTTAAATAAGAGAAAAAGTAAAAAGAATACAATAACGACAGTTATGCTGCCGACAACCGCATTAGTATTGAAAGCAACCTGTTCGAAGTCGCCAAACAACCCAAAACTCAAACTTAAAAATGTGTGGTATCCTGCGGGCCATTGCCTTGCCGAACAAGACAGGCAATCTTTGTTGGAACCAAAATCACATTCGCAATATTGATTAGAATACAATATGTTTTCTGCAATATTGATGTGTTCAAATTCATCAAAAAAAATATAATGAGTGTGCGGCACAACAAATAACCTAAAGGTCAAAGCAAGTACAAACAACACCAATAACATAACCCACGCTGTTTTTTTTACATCTCTGAAACTATGAGAAATAAATTTGAGGTTATACAAAAAAAGCAAAAAAACAAGCAATAAAATAGATTTAAGTAATATGGGGTATAAGGGGCCCAAGTACTGTTCTGGGGGCGTATTGATTATAGTAACTTGTTTAGTTTTTATAAAAAGAACAAAAACACCAACAAAATATGTTATTAAAAAAAGTAGTTGTTTTTTATATTCATTAAAAAAATGTGGTACATCCATAACAAATCACAACCGAATTAATTGACGATGTCTCTTAAACGGGTTCGTAAATAGTGCGGTGTATCTACAACTATGGCGAAAGTTATTATTATATTAATACACTTAAAGCATTGCATGAAAGAATTTTTTTATATGTGATATCCGACAACACAAAAGTATTAGGGCTATTTTGCACATGTCTTGTTTAAATATCTCAATAAACGACCATACTTTTTAAAATTTCTAATAAAAAAGATAAACATGCTTGTTAAACGACTAGATCTTAAAGTAGGATTTGCATGCAATAATAACTGTCGGTTTTGTGTGGTTTCGAACAAACGCGAGAAAGGAAATAAAACGACCGAAGAAATTAAAACAGACTTAAAGAACAGCAGGGATTGTGGTGTTTCGGGTGTTGTTTTTACAGGTGGTGAGGTAACCATCAGAAAAGATATTCTTGAACTTGTCTCTTATGCAAAAGACATCGGTTACGAAACAATACAACTACAAACGAACGGGCGCATGTTAGCATACAAGACTTTTTGTAAAAAGACAATATCTGCTGGAGCAAACCAATTCTGCATTGCGTTACATGGCCATATCCCGGAATTACATGATTTTTTAACACGAAGTCCCGGAGCATTTAATCAAGTAGTACAAAGTATTAAAAACCTAAAGGCGTTAGGCCAATTCGTAACAACCAATACCGTTATCACAAAACCGAATTATAAGTTTTTGCCGGAAATAACGCGTATTTTGTTAAAGTATAAAGTACCACAATTCCAATTGGCTTTCGTTCATGCCGATGGAAATGCGTGGAAAAATTTTGACATGATTGTTCCTTTAAAAACACTTGTTAGACCATACATTTACAAATCTATTGATCTTGCATCTAAAACAAAGACAGTTGCAATGGTTGAAGCATATCCTTTTTGTTTCATGAAGGGTTATGAACGATACTGTTCTGAACGCTTTATCCCCCCCACAGAAGTAAAGGATGTTGATTACAGCATTCCGAATTTTGATGAAACACGAAAAAATGACGGAAAATGTAAGGGTCCTCAATGCAAAGAATGCAGATACGATTTAATCTGTGAGGGGCCTTGGAAGGAATATCCTCAAAAAAGAGGATGGAATGAGTTTATTCCAGTACCGGGTCAGAAAATACGAAGTTATAATGAACTTGTATGATGTTTCTTAAATTTTGAAATAGTCTACTGTAGTTAATAAGGTTTTAATTCATCAAAACCATAAATTTTTGAATACCCAATCCAAACGCCTAGACAAGATGCATTAACCGAACAATATTTGCATTGAGGCGCTTTTACTTTATTCTCCATTACTCGTTGAATGCCTTCGTGTATGTTTTCGCCGTCACGTTCGTTAAAATCAAGATTCTCGATACAATTTTTTTCAAACCCCTTTGCATAGCACATCGGAATACCGCAATAGGGATTATAAAACTCAATATTGTGGTCTTTACAATACTGCATGGCATCCCTTATATCCTGTGCGGCATCTGATAAGCGAGGAACAATCCATTTATTGCTCCAAGCATTGCCATACGGTTGTACAAACGAAAAATTAATATTTTCTATCTGCGGGAATTTTTTATTTACAAACTTTACAAAATCTGGCAAATTTTTGTAATTCATAGAATTTATTACGGTATTTATAGTCACCGCAATATTTTCATTCAATAGATTTTCCAAGCCCTTTATAGTTAGCTTAAAACTTCCGGGCGTTCTAGTAAGTTCATCTGAAATAGATTCCCTATGAGAATGAAGTGCCACAAAAGCACCATTCAGCCCCGCTTTTTTTAAACCCATAACATAGTGTTCGTAAGAACATCTCATAGCATTTGTTTGTATTTCAACTCTGGATGTTGTTCTTTTTTTTGCAAATGATATAAGCTCTAATAGATCATTTCGAAGTGTTGGCTCCCCTCCGGTAAAAGATATGTGTATCTTCGGATACTTTTTCGCCAGAGATAGTATTTCTTTTTTTGCTTCAATTGTCGTTTTTGTTTTAAAATTATATTTAACATTACAAAATACACAGTTTTGGTTGCATTTCAACCCAAGCCGCACCAGATTTTCCATAAGTCTTTTAAGTAAATAATATATATAACTCTAAGTGTAATCTATAGGCTAAAACTACATTAAAGCAGTTTTGTGAGCAATACACTAACTTGTATGAAATTCACACAACAGAGTATTTTAAAGTTCAATCTACAAAGCAAACCAACCGTCATTTAAGTGACTGTTTTAGTGTATTTGAAATAAAAAAAGAGAAGTTTATAAATTATAAAATCTTACGAGATATATGGACATAATCTCATGGTTAGCTAAAAATCGACAATATTTTTCTAAAGAATTGAACGGTTATGTAAATCCACCGAGTGGGCCTTATCTTTCAATTTTGCCTTTAATTGATAGAGGGGGTAAAATTTTGGAGTTAGGTTCTGGAAATGGTATGCTTTTAAAATTTTTAATGAAATTTTCAGGACATAAAATTACACCTTTCGGTATTGACAGAAAGAAAAATGTTATCACTATGGCAAAAAAAGAAATTCTGCCAAACTATAAAGATAATTTTACCGTATCTGATGTAGTGGATTATGATTTTGAAAATGGTTCATTTGATATCATAATTACTAATCCATTTTACGCAAAACCAAACATGAGAGATTTTACAAAAAAATGTTTAGAAAATCTTAATACTTCCGGAAGATTAATATATGCAGTCCCTAATGATGTTTTAAAAAGTAATGGTATGATTGGTCTAAATGATGTTAAAGACTTCAAAGGTTTAAATATGAGAATTTCAAAAGGATTTGATTTAAGTTTTGGAATCTTTGATAAATAAGTTGTATTTAATTTTCGCCACAAAGAAGAGGTCGTAAGTTATTTAATTATAAGAATGCCACCATCCACTTATGCGTAAAACACTAAACAATCAATTCTCTCAAAAAATAAAACTGGCAAAACAAATAAAACACAACAGAAAAGAGAATTGTTTTTCTTTAGATCACTCCTTTTTGAATAGCTTCAATAAGAAAATTAACCCAGCATATCTAAAAAAATGCTGGACTGCTTTCGCCACAGAAGTTAAAGAAACGCAAAAGAAAGACAACATTGACTTTTATATCCACATCCCATATTGCCAATCACGATGTAGATATTGCCAATATAATAGCGAAGTTCTTGAAAATGAAAAACAATTAGATGACTATATTGACTATATCATAGATTATATGTCTTATTACAAAGCAGTTTTCAAAAACATTTCCTTTGAACATTTTTATGTCGGTGGTGGAAGCCCCAGCATCTTGTCTGCAAGCCAGATTGATAGATTGCTGACATTTGTAAATACAAATTATAATTTCAAAAAAAAAGATATAAAACAAAGAGAATTTTCACACACATTTGAGTTATTTCCCTCCTTGACAAATATCGAGAAATTGGCGATATTGAGAAAACACGGAATAAATAGAGTGAGCTTCGGCATCCAATCGTTCAACGAATTAACGCTTAAAAAAGAAAACAGAAAATATGTATCTCCAGAGATTTTAAAAGAGCTTGTTGATGAAGCAAAGAATTTAGGTTTCAAAGCAATTAATGTCGATATGATTATTGGTTTAAATGATGAAAAAGAGCAGGAAATGGTTAAAAGCTTAAAAAAACTATGTGAGATTGGACCAACGGCCATTACGCTATACACCATTCAAAGAAACATTGAGACAAGTTTTTTGTATTCTACAGCAAGTGCGTTTTATAAAAATATTGAAAAGATTTTTGAATCTCTTGAAAAAATATTGCACGATTATGATTACAACGGAAACATAGGTAAAGACTCCATTGCGTTAGGATCCGGCTATCCAAAAAAGGGCGCTTATTCATTTTCCGGGATATTATACGAACTTTACGCTCATAAGGGCCGCTCTCTTTTCGCAGTAGGTGATGATGCAACAGGTTTGATTTTCGGATCTTTGCGTTACGAAAATTTAAAAAACATCAGAAAATTCAATACAGCTGAAATGAGTGCGCGGGCCCTTAAAATAAGCATAAAAGACGAAATGGCATCTAATGTATTAAGGCAACTTCGAACAGGTTCTTTGCTAAACAATTCCTTTCTAGATGTTTTTGGAACCGAAGTAGAAGGTGTTTTTTCTAAAGAACTGAATTTTCTTAAGGAAAATAACATTCTTGAAGAATTTGAGAAAGGTTATCGTTGGAAAACCAAATCAAATGGGAATAAGGCACAGTATTCTTCCGTCTTAATTTCAGATAATATTCTGCGTTTAATGGCGACAAAAAAGCATATTATTCATGAAACGCCCTGGTTAATGCTAAATAGCGCCAATAACGATGTTTTAGAAAGCGTTCCGGTGCTTGAGGCGGTCAAAAGGCATATTTTTGGTTTTGATTTTTATGCATTCAAAATATCTCGTGATGAATATAAACTTGCTTTTTCAAACCCAAAAACCAATGAGGATTTGATAGTTGTTCTAACAAAAACCGACAAGCCGTTTTATAAAAAAACAAGAAGTAAACGGGCACTGTATTATGTAGGCGAAACGATAACGGAAAACCAAAAAAAGGTTTTGGATTATCTTTCAATGACTCTATGAATACCAAACTCTTAATTTATGTGTTCGTCCAGTGAATATGTTCCCCGGAGATAATATAGTTATTGGAATAAATATAGTTAATTATGCAGGAGATTAATTAAGAAGAGTGTATCTTAGAGATGATGGTTTTAGGATTTTTAAAAACAGGATAAAGTTCTTTAGTGCCCATAACTCTGGCGTATCTTGGATCAAGACCGGCACAAATAGTCGTTAAAAAACAGCTTTTGCAAATGTCCGCCTTGGAATATTCATGAAATTTATCCTCGCCCCGAACTTTGGCCTTTTCTATTCTTTTTTTTCTTAACAGATATAAAAGATATGGTTGATCCTTCACAATCTGTCTTGTTTCAGTTGAACATTCTTCAAACCCCCCCATATAACACAAAGGAACTCGTTCCATCCTAAAAGTTATATTATGTTTTTTTAAAAAATGCGCTGTTTTTTTTAATTCCAATTCAGCATCAACAAGTTTAGGAACCACAAACAAATTTTTCGTGGCAGTGCCGACAATTAAAAGATAATTAAAAACGAAGTGATGTATTTGTGGATACTTATGGTGTATAAATTTTACTGTATCCGATAAATGATCAATATTCAGGGAAGTTATTGCTATGTTTATGTTTGCATGACCGAGATATTTAAGTGTATTTTCAATGCCTTTCAATGACTTTTCAAAGGAACCAGGAGTTCTTGTTAACCGTTCCTGTACTTCTTTTTTGTAAGAATAGAGAGAGAGATTAACATTCGTTATTCCGCTTGCAGCCAGAATCTTTGCATACGCCTCAACAGAAAGTTTTTGAGCATTTGATATCATTCGAGGTTCCAAACCTTCAGAAACGCAATATTCTATAGCTTCAGGCAATCCCTCATAAAGTGTTGGCTCCCCCCCGGTAAAAAGAATGCCGGAAGCCCCTTCTTCTTTAAATTCTCTGATTTGCTTTTTTACTTCTTTCAATGAGGCCGTTTTGTTAAAAGAGGGATACGAACAAATAATGCATTTCTGGTTGCATCTTCTCGTAGGTTGCAAATATGCAAAAAAAACACTGTCTGTTATTTTATCACCATTAAACTATTCACACACAATAAAAACTCAATTACTTGAAATCGGTTTAAGCTGTTTAAACCCGTATAGTCTTATACATTTCTTAAAAACGCCCACACAATCATTATTAAACTTACAGGCTTTGCATTGCAAACCCTTTATCTTAACTTTTACTAAGTTTTTTTTCGAAAATTCCAAAACATCTAATTCTCCACAGTCTGTCAAATCATTTAGATCCAAAACAAATGGATTTTTTATTAATTTTCGCGCTTGTTCATTAAGAAAACAAGCGGGAATATTTTCTATTTCGACTTTTGTTGGTAATTGATGTATGGCTTTTTCTAAAAATGGAATTATTTTCGGCAATTCTTCTACTTTCGAAAAATAGCTTTCATATAGTTTTCCTTGTGGTTCTACAAATGATAAAACGCAACTAATTGGTTTTAATTTTGCAATTCGTTTTGCTAATTCTTCTAAGGATTTGTAATTTTGTTTAGTTATTATTATTTTAAATATTGCTGGTATGCTCAAATTTACCTGAGATGCAAGCGAATCAAACGCGTTTAAATCATCTATCGTTATTTTAACTTCTGTGACGCCTGACGCTAACAAAGCATCTAATTGTTTCTGTTTCAACGCTTCTTGAATATTAAGCTGAATGTTTTCAAACCCCTCACTTTGCGCATAGGAAATGGCATCAATAAGTGCAGGAAACTTTAGAGCGCCTTCAAAGATTATCTTTTTTGGACTAAACTGCCGGGACATACTTATTCTATCTTTTGTTTTTTTTGAAAAAGTATCTTCTAAAATACTTATTTTGACATAATCAAACGGGTCTTTGTTCAATACTCGTTTATTTACGGGAGATAAAACATTGCAGAAAATATTTATAGAACAATACTTGCATCTTTTGCCTTTGCAAAACGGAGTTTTCCTTCCTTGAAAATTTTGTTTGGTTGGTTTTAAATCCTGTACGAAAATTTTGTATGAATCCAGTATGAACTCTTCATAACCATAAAGATATTGAGGGGGGAATCTACTCATCCACAAAACAGCCCCTCTTTTTTTGCAAGCATCTATTGCTGCATGAATATAGGGTGTTACAGCATCAAACTCATAATCAATAAGTTCCAGATTATCATATGCATTTCCATAAGGAGTGATTGAGTGTAGATTTAATTCCATAATGCCCTTATCCATCAAAAGCGTGACAATGTTTTCTAAAAATCGGTAATTCTGTTTAGTTATTACAATATCCGTATTTATTATAATCTTTTTGTGTGCACGAACATTTTTAACGCCAGCCATAACTTGTTTAAAGGCCCCTTTGCTTCGTGTAAGGCCGTCGTGCATCTCGGGCGTGTGCCCATGTATGGAAAAAGTAACTTCCTTTATCCCTGCGTTGAGTATTTTATCGGAAAAAATTTTATATGCGAACATACGCCCGTTCGTTATTAGTTGTATGCCTTTAAAGCCCTGGCGATTAGCATATGCAATAATAGATATTATTTCAGGATGGATTGTCGGATCGCCTCCAGAAACAATCAATCTCGTGTTTTCTTTGTCGGGAATTGTGTCTATCTCTTTTTTTATCTCTTCAGCTATTCTGTGATGTGTTTTGCTTCGAAGATCCATAAGACAAAAAATACAATTATTATTGCATAAATGAGTCACAGGCATCCAATATTTTTTTTCAAAAACAGCGCTTTCGATGCTGCGTTGCGTTACCATAGTTTTGCTTAACAAGGAAATTATAAATATGTTTTGCGTTAACCCAACAGAAATGTATATTGTGTAGAATTATAATCAGAAAGTGTGTCTAAAATAGAAAAAGAATAGTTGTGTTTTCCATATTCAATTTGCATAAGCGAATACGGTATCTTCAGTTCCAAAACATCATTATATACCCATATAGGTGATTCCTCCGGCGCATCATTATCGGGAAGGTCAAAAACAATTGATACTTTTGCAAATCCCTCAGTGTCTATTATTAACGTTAAAGGGTCTATGCCTGTCGGAGCACTTATATCGTCTTCATCTTGAATTTCTACATTTAAAATATATTGTTTTTCAGGTATATTTTTTTCTGATGGAATGAACGCCAAAAATAATTCATTTGAAGTTGTGTGCGCCATAATCCCATATAATCCATCTTTTGTTGTTATTACATCTGTTTCTGGCCAGTCATCAGTAAAACCATCCACGACAATCATCTCAGGGATTACTTCTTCGGAAATGGTTGTTGCATTGTCTTGCAAAACACTCGCAGGTTCATCAAAAGTATTTTGTTGCACATATACAAAAATTATAACTATAACTAATATAAACAGCAACAATAAACGACCGAAAACATTCATAATCATATTAAAGAACTTCTCTATTTAAAAAATTTATTTTTAGCAACTAAAACACTTATAAATCTTAACCAACAACTATTCGCGTGAGTAACATGGGTGAATGCCGGATTATCCGATAAAACTGAACTTTTGATTAGCCCAGAGACTGTTTCTTATTTAAATTTAAAAAATACACATTTAGGTAGGTGTTAGAATGTCAAAAAGTGCATACAACCACAAAAATCTGGAAAAAGAGATTCACGATTACTGGAAAAAAGAGAAAATCGCAGAAGAGATTACCTCTTTCGGCAATATCAAAAAAAAGAAATTCTATCTTCTTGACGGCCCCCCTTATGCAAACGGGCTTCCGCACGCAGGACATGTGATGACAATCGTCTACAAAGACATTTGGGGGAAATTAAAAACCATGCAAGGATACGATGTCTGGTTTCAGCCGGGTTTTGACTGCCACGGGCTCCCCATTGAAAACAAAGTGGAAAAGGA
>DAOVNB010000096.1 GCA_030630425.1 archaeon
AGCAATTAAAAAGCTTGAAATCCCTCAATATACACCAAAATTTCATGATCTTCAACCACCAAGGTTGAAAAGCTTGAAATACATCAATATACACTAAAATTTCATGATTTTTACTCGGTCGGTGATTTGATAACTGAAGCAACAAAAAAGTGGCTTGAAAAGCACGGGTGGGCGCATAATCCATTCACTCTTGAGATACGGCCAACACTTCTTGTGGGGTATAAAAACCAGATAGACACACTTACAGCTAATCTGGATGAAAAACAAAAACACATACTTCTTGTAGGCTCAACAGGTGCCGGAAAGACAACGCTTTTAAAATGGATAACGGACAAATATAACACACTCTATCTCCCAAAACCACCAACAAAAGAAGAGGATATAGTTGTTGTGTTCAAGGACAACCTGTTGAATAAATCGCTTTTGAGCCGCATTTTTTTAATATTAAGAAAAGACAACACAAACATATACAATCTTGCAGAAAAAATAAAACAAAAGCAAAAAGGAAAACAACTAGTGATTCTTGTTGATGAGGCACATGAAACAGATACACATGTGCTTGAATGGTTGCGGACAATAACCGATCAGGTGGAGGGGGCAACAATCGTTTTTGCAGGCCTCCCAAAAATAAGGGAAAACCAACTTAAATCATTGGAAACACTTTCTCAACGGATTGTATCTGATATAGAGCTTACCACACTTACAAAAGATGAAGTTGTTCAGCTCATAAAACGGCGCATAGAAGCTGTTGGCGGTAAGTCCATTGAGCCGTTTACAATGGATGCTGTTGGCGAAATATACAAAAGGACCGGGGGTTTCCCAAGAGAGGTTCTAAAACTATGCAATTCTCTTTTTAAAAAGGCGCAAGAACAAGACGCGGAAATAATAGATTCTTCTTATTTTGATGAGCAGCCTGTTCAAAACACCATAAATGAAGTAACAACAAACCTCAAAATTTTAACAGAAAAACAGAAAACAATAATAGAATTTCTTGAAAAACGCGGAGCACTTACACCAAAAGAGGTTGTTGATTTATTGGATTACAAAAAAGATTATAAGTCTAAAGCACACGCTTTAAGGGCAATAAACAACATTTTGCGCCGGCTCGAGGCAATAAACCTTGTTGTGCGTGAAAGGCAGGGGAGATCATACGCATATGTTCTTGCTCCGAAAGTAAAAAGCCTTTTGGTGACTGCGTGAAGTTGGTGTATTTATGTTTTTTGAATGGTTGGTTTTGTCTGTTGTTGCTATGATTGTGGCAACCATTGTTTTAAGTTCAAAAGCGCTTGATCCGACAGCAACTGTAATGTCTATTGTGTTCGGGGTCATTATTTTTTATCTTCGCGGCAGTGTCTGGCTGTTTGTTCTTTTTTTATTTTTGGCAGTATCTATTTACGCCACACATACATCCTGTAAAAAGAAAAACGAAGCGCATGAGGTACGGGGATTGGATAATGTGATATCTAACGGGCTTGTTGCGTTTATGAGCGCTGTTTTTGGTTTTCCATACATGTATCTTGGAAGTATTTCAGCAGCACTTGCAGACACCTTAAGCTCTGAGATTGGCGCGCATTCAAAAGAGCAGCCGCGCATGATTACAGACCTGAAAACAAAAGTGCCCAAAGGAACAAACGGCGGGATAACAATCATGGGTCTTATTGCCGCAATTATAGGTGCCGCAATTATAGGTGCGGCCGCATTCTTTTTTGCTTCAAGTTTTTATTCTGAAATTAATAGGACTAAGCTTTTTTTAGCGGTTTTTATTGCCGGTGTTTTAGGCTCTCTTGTTGATAGTGTTTTAGGCGCTGTTTTTGAAAACAAAAAGCAGATGACAAACGGGTCTGTTAATTTTACCGCAACACTCACAGCAGCAATCACAGCAAAATTACTGATGTTTTTGTAACTAGCTATCTAAATAGCTTTATTAATTTTTCGCACCAATAACTAAACATATTAAGGTGATGTTTATGGTAAAAGAAACAAAAATTCGTGGACGGGATCTACGGGGAAAAACAATAATAAGCGACGAAACCGGCCGTAAGTTCGGCGTGGTTGGTGATGTGAGTTTTATTGCAGATACAGGAGAACTGATGAATCTTCTTTTAGTTGAGCCTACAAAAGCTACAAGCGACATTCAACTACAGGCAGATGATATGGGGCGTTTTTTGGTTCCTTTCTCTTCAGTAAAATCTGTCGGCGACTTTGTCATTGTATCTGAGAAAGATATATTTTAACTTCTAAAAAATAAAAAAAGAAGGCCTATAAGGCCTTTTCTTTTTTAATATTTATTTAATTTCTACGTATTCGTGTAGATTAAATAAGTGGATAGAAATTAATCCCTAACTCCTTCAGTGTGTATTTCGTATACTGCTTCACCATCGGGCAGGTTGGGGGAGTCCACAAGCTTTGCAATCCTTTTGTTTCCTTTACTTTTTCTTAAGTAAAGCCTGAATGTTGCAGCATGATGCAGCACATGGCCGCCAACAGCCTGTGTCGGGTCTCCAAATAGCATATCCGGTTTAGACATTACCTGGTTTGTTAGATACACACAAGCATTGTATGTGTCTGCAAGTTTTTGAAGTGTGTGCAGGTGTTTGTTCAATTTTTGCTGTCTGTCTGCTAACGAACCCCTTCCAATGTAATCAGCCCTGAAATGAGACATAAGAGAGTCAACAATAATGAGTTTTACATTATTTTCTTTTATTATGTCTTTTGCTTTTTCAATAAGAAGTATCTGGTGGTCTGAATTGTATGCTTTCCCGATAAATATTTTTGAAAGGGCTTCTTTAGGGTCAAGACCGAGAGCCTCTGCCATCTGCTGTATTCTTTCAGGCCGAAATGTATGTTCTGTGTCAATATAAAGCGCAGTCCCATCAAGTCCGCCGTTTTCTTTCGGAAGCTGGACATTTACAGCTAATTGGTGCGCTATTTGTGTTTTTGAAGATCCGAAAGCACCGTAGCATTCTGTTATTGCAGATGTTTCAAATCCGCCGCCAAGAAGATTATCTATTTCTTTACTGCCTGTTGTTATTTTTCCGATAAGATCCCTTTTTTCAAGTGCCACAAGACCTGTTTCAAAACCCATATCAAGCGCGCTTCTCGCAGCAGCTATTACTTTTGCCGCGGTTCCTGTGCCAACTTCTGCAATGGCTGCAATTTCTGAAGCACTGGCAGTTGCTATAGACATAAGGTCGTCAAAACCAGAATCTGCAAGTTTTTCAGCCGTTTTCGGACCAACTCCGGGCAACTCTTCTATTGTTGTTTCTTTTGTCATATATTTCACCTTTATATTTCACTAGTTTCTTTTTCCTTTAAGCCACCCAAAAGCTCGTTAATCTCGTTTATGATGTCTGGCTTTTTTGCTTCTTTTACAGAAAACTCTAAAATTTCTGTTATGTTGCTCTTTTTAACAACACCTTTAAGCAAAAACCAGCCACCAAGAACATCAAGAGAACTAAAAAATGATTTTTCACCTTTTTCTTTTATTTCGGTTTCTATTTCTTCTGTTGTTTTTTGAAGTATTGCTTCTGCAGCCTCCCTAAAAAAAACAGCGTTTATGCACCCATAACCGTCATCAATAACCCCGGAAACAACAAGAAATTTTTCCGGCTCAACAGAACCGTGAACTTCACATTTGTTTTCTTTTATCTTTTTTTTGCATGATGGGCAAAGTGGGTGTATTATGGTTCTTTCAAATATTTGTACAATATGCGCCTTTGTGCTAATAAAATCAGTTTCTTTTACTTTATCAAGCGTTTTGTGTGTGTAGCCGTTTTGGTTTTGTGTGCTTGTTTGTGCGACAGTTATTTCTACATTATCGAGGTTTTTTAAGTTCCCAAGTTTGCTTAACCTGACTTCGGGCATTCCACGATAATCTTTTTTTGTGTATCCTCCAAGGACTTCAAAAACATCACCGATAGATATTTTTTCAACAGCATCTGCTTTTTCATTCCAGAGAGAAAGACGGATCGTGCCTGTTTCATCACCAAGAATTATGCTAGCTACTTTTCCGTCTCCTTTGTCGTTCTTGAATTCTTTTACCTCTGAAACATGAACAACCTTTCCTGTAAATTCAACACGGTTCATGTCAGATACTATGTTTTTTATCTTAAGGTTTTTGCTTGTAGGCTTTACAAGCTCAACACCAAATTCACGCCCGACAATATAT
>DAOVNB010000024.1 GCA_030630425.1 archaeon
AGTGTAGACACAATCCATTTCTTTTCGTCCTGTATCTTTCTTGTAGGCTCCCGGATATATGTATCAAATATGCTGTTGATTTCTTCATCCTGTCCGATTGTAATATCCCGATAATTTATCTTGGCGTTAAATATCTTGTGCTTGCAATGCTCACTCCACCCCTGTGCCTGCTTCTCAAGCTCAACATCACTCATTTCTTCTGAAAGACCGACCCGTTTCCTTTTAGAAATCACTTCAGGCTTTTGTAAATAATTCTGAAGTTCCTGCATCTCAATAAGATTAAGAGCAAGTGAACGGTCCCGGCTAATCTCTATAAGCTCATCATCAGACATGTTGATGATATCAAAATACTTAACCTCTGGCTTGTGGTCTGCCTCTGTTTTCGGAAGCCACGGCGCAGCCCCATCACGCTCGTATTCAGAATAAGGCATTATCCTAAATTCCTGCACCTGGTCGTTTGCAAGGACGCCGACAATCTTTCTGGCATCTGATTCCGAAAGGCCTTCACCCTTTAAAAGATATGTCCTTGAAGCATAAACGTTTCCATCATCTATTTCTCTCTCAAGATGGCTTTCTATTGTACTTTTCGCTGCATCCCCGCTATTGTCTTTAACCCCGGGCTTAAACCCTACTTCAATTGCCCAATCATATTCTTTTTCAGGCATAAAAGGAGTATTTATTGTAGTTTCGTTTACTATCCTATCAACAAAACGAGCATCTGATAATTCTTTTACAGTCTCTTCAGATAAACCCAAATCAAGTGTGAACTTATCTACAACACGAACATCCTCGGGAGACAAAGAATACATTTTTTCTATTCTTTTTTTTGTTTCATCCCCAATAGGATCTGGCTGGTCGGGCTTAACACCAATCTGGATAGTGCTTGGAAGAGAAGAATTTAAAGAAGAAACAAAGGTTTTAGCCGCCATATAAAAAATAGCCGCCAAAAACTTATAAATGTTGTTTTAGTCCGGTAAAAACAGCAAGGTATTATTAATCAATAATTAAAGCCCTTTCCAAACATAAGCCCCAACATCTTTATACCCCATCTTCCGATAATATTCTTTTGTACCAACTGCCGCAATCACCAATATCTTTTTTGCGCCTTCTTTTTTTGCAATCTCCTCTGCTTTTGCCATTAATTTTGCCCCAAAGCCCTTGTGCTGAAATGAATCAGTCTTATCATCGCCCAAAGCAGTGCTTGTGCCAACCACTTTAAGCTCGCGAACAACAGCCGCGTTTCCTTTGAATTCTTCCCTAAATGGTTCTGATGGAATCCGAAGCCGGACATACCCGTAAATAATATCGTTTTTCTTAGCCTCAACTGAAATGAAATACTCAACACCGCCGGACGCATCATATTTCATCACAACAATTTCTTTCTTGCCTTCTTTTGATTCGCCTTTAAGTCCCTTAAGCCCTGCCTCGCGACAGCGAATACATCGGCACTTGATTCCAAGTTCATTTGCCCTTCGCCCAACAAACTCCCTTAAATTGCTGTTTAAAACCCCGCAGTCAATTTTTTCTTTCGGAATATCCCGCTGGACTCGCATAACTCTCACAAAAACAGGCAATTTTTTCTTGGCGCGCGCAATGATGTCTGCCGCGCTTTCAGTATTAAGCGGACTATATTCTCCATTTTTCCACATATCATACAATTTTGTGCCTTTAATTACAAGTGTTGGGTATATCTTGAGCATATCAGGACAGAAACGTGCATCAGAAAAAAGCGTTTCAAACATTTTGATGTCTTCACGCCTTTTTTGCATGAGCCCCGGCATCATATGATACACAATCTTAAACCCGGAATCTTTCAATAACTGGGTGGACCGAACGGTATCTTCAATTGTATGCCCTCGATTGACTTTATTCAATACCTCATCGCTTAAAGTCTGCACACCAAGTTCAACTCGGGTTGCACCCATCAAAAGCATCTCATCAATTTCTTTTTCTTTGCAAAAATCAGGCCTAGTCTCAATTGTAAGCCCCACACACCTATGGTGCGCAGTCTCGTTTATTTTCTTTGCATCATCCAAAGTCTTTGAATCAACACCATTCAATGCATCGAAAAGCCTCTTTACAAAATTCATCTTATAGCCTTTTGAATATGAAAGAAAAGTCCCGCCCATAATTATTAATTCAACTTTGTCAGTAGCATGCCCAATTGCTGTCAGCTGTTTTATCCTGTCTTTTGCCTGAAGATACGGATCATACGCAAACATCGCCCCCCTTCTTGCAGCGGGCTCGAGTCCGGTGTAGCTTTTAGGCGCATTTTCGCCTTGCGGGCAGTATATGCATTTCCCGGGACACACACCCGGCTTTGACATCACAGCCACAATTGCCACACCTGAAATTGTCCTAACCGGTTTTTTTATAAGAACTGTTAGCCTCTCTTTTTCAGACTTTTTAGCATGCTCCAAAATAGCGGAATTCTGTATCAAATCCTTGATAGCGTATTTCTTTGCAATTTTTCGCTTCAGGTTGTCAAGCGCAATCCCGTCTTTTGCCTTGCCTGAAAGAATATCAGCTATAATTTCTCTTGCAATTTCCTTATCAACTGTCTTTATTCTCATTAACTCTCACAAAAATCACGATATTTTTAGACTTATAGAATCATGTTTAAAAGGATAACCGCAACAATCAACTTCAATTAAATTTCGCATTTCCGGAAAGATTATTTTTCGCAGAGTTACCATATAATTGTCGATGCACCTCCGCAGAATATTCATCCTGCAACGGCTTAACAATCCTAAAAAAGGCATCATTATATTCGGAACAAGGCACAGTATCGCCTTCAGTCAATGGCGGCTTGAAAATATATGCGGCCAAAAGATTGCAGCCATCAATAGAAAAAGCTGCGTGTGGAGCACTTGAATCTCCTGTTTGTCGCCCTACAATCTCACAAAAACCACAACCCTTATGCGTCTCAGCAATACAAGCTATTTGAGTTAAGTCAGGCCGCCCTTCTGCGTAAACCGCCCCCGGACTTATACCTACAAACATCTTGAACGGCTCATAAGGGCCAACACCAAGAGATTCACAGGAAAGAGAAACTCTTCTGTTCGGGTACTCTGGAAAAACATCACCAAAATCAACAACAATGCCTTCTTCAATCAAAGAAGGTTCTTCTAGGTTACAATCGATATATCTATAGCAATGTCTTTTAGGAGAAATATATTCTTGAAATGTTCTGAATGCAAGTATCCCAAGCTCCGGGTTGTCGGTGTCAGAAACAAGATTTCCATGATAATCAACAAAAAAAAGACAAATATCCTTCTCTTCATTCATCGTTCGCCAGCCACCATGACCCGCTTTTAACTTAATCACACGCATATCTTCCAATTCAATCCCCACCAAAATTATAGCTCCCGCTAAATAAAACAAAAAAATTAGAATTTATTCAATATGCTTCCAGACCATGCCGAATGTTGGTGCGACAAAATTAGATGCGAAATGGTCAGAAGCAGACCAAAAAGCGACATCCTGTGAAGGATGTGTGTTCGCATCATCAGTAAGCGCCATAACGGATTCCTTTTCATCTACAAGGAACATTCTTCCTGCAGGAAGTTTTACAGCCTCCGCAGAGCTTAGGTTCTTAACATCGCACGCACTTGACAATGCATCTGATGCCTGCTTGTTTTTAGCTGTCAATGGAGCTGCAATCTTTACAGAAACACCGCGTTCAACAGCACTCTGAAGAAGGCCTGAATGAGTGGTATACAGTTCTGTGAGCCCGTCTTCAGTTGTGATTATGTTAACTGAACTCTGCGCACCTTTAAGCATTGTCTCAACCTGTTGGTGCATAGAGTGTCTTCCCCTAAGAGAGCCTGAAAGTTCAGCAGAATCAACAAGAGAAACCCCTTGTGTGTGAAGATTATTAAGCTCAACTAATGCAGGGCTTTTCTTGAAATCGTCAATTCTTGAAACAGAAGTATCAAGATCTAAACGAAGCTTGTTTTTTGACCGTTCAAGAGCTTCTATTGGCGGCACAACAACATATCTTAACGGCTTTGCATTCTGAACAACAACAAATCCTTTTTTAGCAAGCGACTCTAAGACATCATAAGATCTTGACCGTGGAACATCAGCAACTTCTGAAAGCTCTCCTGCAGTGGAATTTCCCCGTGCAAGAAGTGCTGCATAAAGCTTTCTTTCATATAAGTTAAGACCGATTCCTTTAAGGCCATCCAATGTTTTTTGACTTATCATCTACAAATCACCTGTTGTTGTTTTTCTATTATTTTCAACTGAGCCGAAACTGCGGTTTTAGACCGCAGATGAAGGCTTATTGAAAAGCTTGAAACCGAACCAAGCAAACCCCATCTTTAGGACGGGGGCGCATAGAGGTTTCATGATTTAGCCGCTTCTTGAAACATTAACCAAACACTATTACTTTACATGTATGTAGTATATAAATGTTTGGGATTCCTGTATTCCATGTGTTTGATAAGGTATTTAGGTATCAGAACATTTATAAACCTTTCTTTTTTAACCATCGAACAGTAATACTTATAAATTATGCCGTTGGCTATCGAAAATAGCGATAACTTTATTAATATCATCAATTTCATCAACTGATTTTTCATCCCGTATCCGGACAAATCGCGGAAAACGCAATGCAAACCCGGAAGTATATGTTGAGGACTTTTGTATCTCTTCGTATGCAACCTCAACAACAATTGTTGGCGCTATTTCAACTCGTTTTGCCTCTTTTTTTATTATGTGTTTTTTAAGCTCATCAGTAATCTCTTCAAAGCTTGTGCCTTCTTCTTTTTTCTCCTTGATGCCGGTTCCAAGCTTGCCCATTGTCAAAAACTCGCCTGTGTCTGGATCTCTGCAAGCCAGGCCATAGCTTGAAAGCCATCCCGCCCGTTTTCCCTCACCCCAATCGGCCGCAACAATCGTAAGGTCAAGGGTTTCTAAAACAGGCTTGATCTTTAGCATATGCCCGACACGGGAACCCGGCTTGTAAGGTGCTTTAAGGTTTTTTGCCATAAGCCCCTCGTTTCCAAGTGACAGTGATTTTTTGTAAAACTCATCCGCAGTTTCAATATTATCCGTTACAATCGCCTCTGCCACCACAAGCTTTTTTGGAATCTCATGGGTTATTTTCTCCAGATGCGCTCTTCTTTTGTGAAACGGCTCTTTTATTATTGTAATTCCATCAAGCGAGAGTATATCAAACAGGTTCAAAACCACAGGAACCGCCTCTGCAAGCTCTTCTATGTTATATTTCCTCTTTATTCTTCTTGATATGTTCTGGAATGGTATGCTTCGCCCTGTTTTTTTATCATATCCTACAGCCTCACCTTCAATTATGCATGACTCTGCTTTAATGCCTTTTTTTATAGCGCCCGAAACATCCGGAAACTGTTTTGTAACATCTTCCAGGCGCCGGGTATATAACTGCACCTGACTGCCTTTTTTATGCGCCTGAAGCCTGAAGCCGTCATACTTGTATTCAAAGGCGCACGGTTTGCCTACAGTTTCAAACGCATCTTCAATTCCTTTTGCTTTCTGCGCAAGCATAACCTTGATTGGCCGCCCAACAGCAATGTCTATTTTTTTAAGCCCTATAGTTCCTTCTTTTTTTGCAATTTTTGCCACAAGCGCAAAATCATTCGCAGCCTCGTTTGCCTTTTCAACAATACCTGTTATTTTTGCCCGTAATGCATTTCCGGTTTCCGCAGAGCCAACAAGAACAATGTCGTATTTGCATTCTTTTTTCCAGAAATCATTAATTTTTAGAATATCTTTTTCGCCCAAGTATTTGACATCATTATTTTCTTCAAGACCGCACACTTCAGGCATTGTTTTCTTAAGCTCTTCTGCAATTAAAATACTCTTTTTTTCAAGTAGGAGTATATCTTCGATTCTTTTCTTCTGATTTATCTTTTGTTTCAATATGTCCTTCCAGAATACTTCGGAAAAAAACGCCTTTGCAATCGCATCCCTTACAACCCCGTCTGCAACACCGATTCTTAAATTTCCTATAATTGCGCGCACAACATACTTAGCTTCCACATCTTTTGCAGATGTCAAAAGATACGATATGATTTCAAGCTTCTTTTTCTGGGACTTATTGCCTTCTAATTCTGCAAGGCCTTTAAGGCCCTCATGCACACTTTTTACTGTAAGCGGTTTTGTAAAAAGTGTTGCCTGTCTTCTTTTTTTGGAAAGCTCTTCTGCCGCAAGACCCAAATCGCCTGTTTTCTGCCAAAGCTTTTCTACCTCTGTGCCTTTTATGCCGTAGGCTTTCGCAATTGCCTTTACCATCAACAGGCTTGCAACCCCAATCTCTTTCTGGCTCCATGATGGAAAAACACGCCCTTGGGAAAGAATGACCGCAGGATAAATATCATCTGTATCGCACTCAAGAAGAAAATCAGCCAAAATTCCTGTTTTTTTTAAGCGCTCAGCTGTTTTTTCAAGCTTTGCAAACACTTCTGCAAGAATATTATACTCCATAGCATTGTTTTTGTTTTTGTTTTTAATAATATTTGGGGCATTTATTACCACTACATTTCTTTATTTTTTAAGCATTTTAAGCAAAAATATATAAATTTGTAGTGGTATATATAGTACATGGCTCATATAGTGACTAAAACTAAAAACAACAAAAAATACCATTATCTACAAAAATCCGTGAGGATAAAAAATAAAGTTTTTACAATAAGCGCCCTTATAGGAACCGGAGAATTAAATGAAAAAGAACTTAATGCCCGTAGAACACAATTCATGCCAAAACTTATAGAAAAAGAACGGGAACTCCTAAACAGGCACAAATTTCAGAAATACGCATACCTAACAAGAAAAAAAGCAAAAACAATCGAGTCGATTTCAAAAAAATATTTTGAAAAGATAAACCCTTTAAATCCGGCATATCAAAGCTACAAAGAATATTTCATAACCTATCTTACATACAACTCAAACGCAATTGAAGGCTCAACATTGAACCTGTCCGATGTTGATGCTGCTTTAAATGAAAACATCATCCCTAAAAATACAAGCTTGCAGGAATTCTATGAAGCAAGAAATTCAAAAGAAGCAATATCGTTTATTGATTATTATGCCGGTGATTTAAATGCGCTATTCATAAAAGAAATCCACAAAATACTTATGCGCGACATTTTGACAGATTCTGCAGGGCAATACAGGACGGTTCAAGTGTATATAAGAGGAACAACATTCGTGCCTCCAAAACCAGGCGAAGTAGAAAAGAAAATGAATGCACTTATAAGCGAATATCACAAAAATAAAAAACAATATCATCCGTTTGAATTAGCTGCAATGGTCCATGCAGATTTTGAGACAATACATCCATTTGTTGACGGAAACGGCCGGGTGGGCCGGCTTATAATAAATTACATCCTTACAAAAAACAACATACCCCCAATAATAATAGAAGTGAAAAACCGCAGAAAATACTTAAAAATACTCAAAGAGTTTCAAACTTCAAGAAAAAAAGAATACAATAATATGATCTTATTTCTTTATGCAACACTAATCAAAAACATGAAAGACCAAAA
>DAOVNB010000004.1 GCA_030630425.1 archaeon
AACTGAAAAAATCCTTGCAGACCGTGCAGGGCTTGTTCTTGCCATGCAGACCTCTTCTGTTACTGTTGCGGGGACAACAATTATAAGTACCTTATCTCTTGGAGCCTGCGGCATTAACACAGTTTCTCTTGTAAGAAAAAAGTGCATGATATATCACACACGGAACCCAAAAGACCTTTTGCTTAATATGTGGGCGTAAGACAGTTTAGTTTTTTAATGGTTCTATATAATATGCAGGTATATTACATGTGGACATTAAATGAGATATTATTTGTCCTTTCTCTATTCTTGTTATTTTAATGCCTAATTCATCTAATATGTCATTTAAATATTCAGGAATGCCATCTTCTTTTTCAAGTTCTACCATGATTCCGTTATGAGGTACAAAACAATGGTTTATTTTTGAAAAAAATGCGTCTTTTGTTGCAATCAAATGGCTGGAGTATGGAATTGTATTCAAACAATATAGTAAATCTGCTGTATGCCACATTGAGGTTGACAATTTTTCTGGATTTTCTATCATATCACGAGTTACAAAAGCATAACGCAGTATATGTTCATTCGGAGTTGCACTGGCAAGATACCATTTTCCTTTACTTTTAGGCAGAATATTTTCGATGCGTTTTGTTAGTTCACAAGGAGCAACATAATCTTCCATAATCATTACCTGCAAACTAGTTCTCAGGTTGTTTTAAATTTCTTTCTTTACTGTGCAGTTTAGATATTTTTTCAGAAGAATCGCTCAATAGCCAGATAAATCATTGGTTCTTTATCGTCATTTATAAATTCATGGTCTGGTGAATCTGAATCAAGCATCGGCGAGAATTTTCCGGGTTCTAATCGTATTCTTTCTTTTATTGAGCCGTCATTATTGTAGATTACACACCAACCGGTTCCGGAAATTATCTGGTGCCATTCCTGCATGTTCTGTCCTTTGTGATTGTGCTTTCCTGCATGGATTCCCGGCTCAAGCTTGACGAATTTGTATTTCATGCTGCCAATCTGTATTGGCGGGTCGCTGTAATATTTTCCTTCAACAAACATTTTTGGCGGCGGCGAGACCCAATTGAGTTTTAAATTCCCTGCGATTATTTCATCCGATGACATAAAACATATTTATCAGAATCATATAAAAACCTTTCCTGCCTAAAAATAACACATGGATTCAATTGGTGAAATAAAAAATATGATTCTTGCGCTATGTGAGAAGAAAGGGTGGATATGGAAAACACACATAGAACTGGTTGTCAAATATTCAACAGAGCTTGCAGAAGAACTTAAGGCCGACAAGGAAGTTGTAGAGCTTGCTTCCTGGCTTCATGACATAGAAAAGCTTGAAGGAAAAAGAGAAAACCACCACATTACCGGGGCAAAAAGAGCAGAAGAGATACTTAAAAATATGAATTATCCCGAAGAAACAATAGAAAAAATCAAGCACTGTATCCTGACGCACTCAACAGATAAAAATTATCCTCCAAAAACAAAAGAAGCAAAAATTGTGGCGAGCGCAGATGGGCTTTCTCATTTTGACAACTTTCTTGCTTTGGCGCACAGTTGCGCTGTTCGGGGAGAAACTATAGAAGAAACAAAACATACTTTGTCTCGAAAATATGAATCTTGCTGGGATAAACTAATGCCTGAAGCTAAAATTATGGCTGATGCTAAATACAATGCAATAAAGCTTATTCTTGGAGAAAAACAGGCAGTAAATAAGAGAAGATTATAAAACCTATTGTGCCTAAATGTAACCTATGTCCTCAATTGAAGAGAAAATACAGGATGTAATAGACGAGATTGCAAAGACCCCGTCAAACAAGGCAACACAAGGGCATTTGGGGCGCCTGAAGGCAAAGCTCGCGAAATTTGAAGAGCAGAAGGACTTGGAAAAATCAAAGAAATCAGGCACATCTGAGCATGGTTATTCTGTAAAAAAGACCGGCGATGCATCATGCGTTTTTGTAGGATTCCCATCTGTTGGCAAATCAACGCTTCTGAACAAAATCACAAACGCAGAGTCGCGCGTCGGGTCTTATGAATTTACAACGCTTACAGTTGTTCCGGGTGTTCTTGACTATGGAGGGGCCAAGATACAGGTTTTGGATATCCCGGGAATAATTGAGAATGCGGCAGCTGGAAAAGGGCGCGGCCGCGAGATTCTTTCGGTTTCAAGAATAGCTGATGTCGTTATTATTATGATTGATGTAAAGCGGCCGCACGCACTTGAAATTCTTAAAAAGGAACTTTACAAGATTGGCTTGAGGCTGAACCAAAGCCCGCCGGATGTCACAATTAAAAAGAAGGACCGTGGCGGGATTATTCTTCGCTCAATTGCAAAGCAGGAGCTTTCACAAGATACAATAAAAGGCATATTGAATGAGTCGGGAATAATAAATGCGGATGTCATATTAAGGGAAAAACTTTCAGTTGAAAGGCTTATTGACGCTGTGTCTAAAAACAGGATATATGTGCCTATGATTGTTCTTCTAAATAAAACTGACCTTGTGTCAAAAGAGGAAACAGATTCAATTCGTTCGAAAATAAAAGAACCTGTAATCATGATTTCTGCAGAAAAAAACCAGAATCTTGATGAGTTTAAAAAAGACCTTTTTTACAAAATCGGGCTTCTTCGAATCTATATGAAACAGCCTGGGAAGGAAACTGATTTCAAAGAGCCGCTCATAATAAAAAAAGGCTCAACAGTGCATGATGTTGCAAGAAAGATACACAAGGAATTCGCGAAGTATCTTATCTACGCGAAGGTTACAGGAAAAAGTGCAAAATTCGAAGGCCAGAAGCTTGGCGGCGACCATGTCTTAAAAGACAAGGATGTTGTTGAGATGTTTTTCCAGAAATGAATTATTATTTAATTATTATTCTGATACCGGGATTTTGAATATCTGTCCAATGGGGTTTTTTGTCGTTCCATTTCTTGTGTGGGTTTTCATCACGGGGCTGATGTTTATGGGGTTTTGGAACATTTCGTTTTTTCCGTTCCTCATCTTTTTGTTTTTCTATGGCTCGTTGTTTTAGATAAGTTGTAATCTGAGTTTCCCCTATTTCGGTTAGTCTGTATGCCATATTATCTTCTCTTATGATATATTTCATACTTTTTGCTTCTTCAATTATAGCTAATAGTGTGGATCTATCCATACCTGAAGTGGGTAGAGTTTTTTCATCAAATTCTTCTAAAAAGGGATATAGGTTTTCTTTTTTATGGTAGATTGTTATTGTCTCTAGAAGCGCCAGTACATTAGTGCTTGGTTCGCCGGATAGAATATATTTTTCATTTCTTTCTCCCACACTTCCGTTTATTAGCGCTCTATATGTTTCGAGTTCATCGTATTCTAAAAGCACTTTTTTTAATATTTCTCCAATGCCTGTAAGTCCGCTGGCTTTTATAAAACCATTATTTAGGTAATAATCAGGGGCTTTTTTTCCGTTTTTGTTTTGTATATATTTCATGAAGTTTGCAGTTTCCGGATGAATGGTTCTTTCATTGTCTTTGTTTGTTATACATAATGGAATTTGCGGGCCAATTCCCGCGATATTTAAGTAAAATCCTTCAGAGGTTTTAAGAATTGAAACTTCATATTTATTGTTAGTGATGTCATCCATAAAAAATCACAAAAACAAATAACTTTCAAATACTTATAAACATTTACTTCGCATGCGGTGTAAAAATTGCGATACTTTAAAAAACTATCAAAGGTATGAATTAGTATGGTATCAAAAGCAGGTGTCTTAGATAAGGCAAGAATTGTTCTTAGCACAGGCTGTGTGTGCGACAATTGCCTGGGCCGTCAGTTCGCCCAGCTTTTAACCGGATTCAGCAACAAAGAGCGGGGAGAAACATTAAGAAGGGCGCTTGCGTTTGAGCAGGAATTGAAGGAAAACAAGAAAATAGATAAAAGCAATTTTCATGATTTTAAGTTCAGGCATGCCAAAATAAAAGATTCTAAGAAAAAAACCTGTCATGTATGCGAAGGTATCTTTGAAAAAATAGGCGTAATTGTTGATAAATGTGTTTTTGAGCTTAAAGGGCTTGAATTTGACACATTCCATGTGGGTGCAACACCCACAAAAGAACTTCTTGAAAACGAGGAAACTTTATGGGAAGACGCAGGAATTGATTTTGTTGAATCCCTAAAAACAGAAATTTCAAGAGAAGTAGGCAAGAAACTGCAAAAAATATTGAAAAAAGAAGTTGACTTGAAACAGCCGGATGTTGTAATTCTTGTAAATTTGGAGAAAAATGCAATTGAGCTTACTATAAATCCAATATATATTTACGGCAAATACAAAAAGCTAAAGCCAATGCCGCAGACTAAATGGCACTGTTATGAATGCAGGGGGCTTGGCTGTAAAGTGTGCAATTACACCGGACGAAAATATGACACAAGTGTCCAGGAAAAAATAGGGGACTTGATACTTAAAAAAACAGAAGGTGTCGATACCAAATTTCACGGTGCGGGAAGAGAGGATGTTGATGTTTTATGCAAAACACTAAGAGAATTTGTGCTTGAGGTATTGCAGCCAAGAAAAAGGGTAATTGACTTAAAGAAAATGGAGAGCGCCATAAACAAGAAATACAAAGGCGAGGTTGAGGTAAAATACCTTAAGATTGTTGAAAAGCCAAAAGTTCAGGAAGTAAAGGAAAGCAGAAAAGAAAAGACATACAAAGTCATTGTTTCTCTTGAGGATGAAATAAAAAAAGACGACCTAAAAACTATTGATGGGCTTTTAGGCACTATAAACCAACAAACTCCTGAAAGGGTGGCGCACAGGCGGGCCGATATAATAAGAAAAAGAAAGGTTCTTTCTATAACTTCTAAATTCATCGATAAGCGAAAAATAGAACTTGAAATAACAACTGAGGCGGGAATGTACATAAAAGAGCTTATTTCAGGCGACAATGGTCGAACAAGACCTTCTGTTTCAAGTGTCATGAACACAAAGGCAAAAGTGGAAAAGCTTGTCGTTGTTGATATTGCGTGATTCCCGCAAACAAATATATAAAGATTCCCGGATTAAATTCTTCTGAATGAACTAGGTTATGCCTAGAGTTAATTATCTTAAGGTATGTTTCCATTAAAAAAGGAAACTCGCTGAATGCCTTCAAGATAATCCGTAAAAACTAATGGTGATTGAATATGAGAAGATCAAGAGGATTTCGAAATAAGACACGAAATATCCTAAAAAAGACAGGCAAAAGGCTTACAATAACAGAAAAATTAAAGACATTTGAAATCGGCGACAGTGTAATTATAAAGCTTGAGCCCTCAAAGCAGGACGGAATGCCGCACCCAAGATATCACGGAACTTACGGCAAAGTGTCTGAAAAAAGGGGTCGAGGCTATGTGGTTGACATAAAAGACAAAAAAATGCCAAAAAAGCTTATTTCAGCTCCTGAGCATATGAAAAAAGTGACTGAGGGATTATGATGAAAATACTTGAGACAAAAACAGCCACAATGGCAGAAGCGCTAGACATACTGAAAAATGAAAATGAAGAAAATTTAGGGTATGAACAAAAGATAACTTTAGAATACCTTCACAGGCATACACTTCTTTCAAAAAAAGATGTTGTATCGGCAAGAGAAGCGCTTGAAAAAATAGAAGGCCTAAAAGAGCATCAAATAACTGCTCTTCTTGACCTTTTGCCTGAAAAAGAAGATGATGTAAAGATAATCTTTATGAAGGAAAGAATAACTCTTGAAGCGGCTCAAATAAAAAAAGTGCTTGAAGTTATTGACAAGATTCGACCGGACAAAAAGAAAATAAAAGCAAAAAGAACGCCGATAAAGAAAAAAGAAGAACCAAAAGAAGCAGAAGAAGAAAAATAAGGCCCAACTGTTTGAAAGAACATCATGAAACCTCTATGCGACCCTGAAGTCGCTGTCGCTCCAACATCCTGAAAAGCATAGCTTTTCAAGACGCCCTAAAGGACGGGGTTTGTTTGGTTCGGTTTCAAGCTTTTAAAGTCGCAGAAAACCAAGCACTTCAGTGCATGGATGAATGCGACTTTAAAATAATTAGTAGTTTGGCGTTTCAATAGCAGTTGGATTTGGTCCACCAAGATTAACCGGTTTTATGGTTTTTTTTAATTCCCTGATTAATGTGGTGTATGGGTCTTCTGTTTTTGTTATGCGATGTTTTAATTTTTTAGGAAGATAAAATAAAATATGTGAGACTTCGGGAATCATGAGATTTTTTTCTGTCAGATGACCACAAATATTTTGTAATAATATATCTGAATTGTTGCCTAAACCAATAGGTTCGTCTCCTTGCAGGTAGTTTATTGCTTCAGATATGGCGGCTCTTTCTTCTTTATTTATTACCGGATATGCAATTATTTCACTTCGAAAATCATCCGGAAGCGCTGCTAATATCCTGTTGATTGTTGGAAGTTCTTTATACTTCAATACTTTGGAAGCTGCTTCCTGTAGCTGCATTATGTCTATTAGCCCTCCATTATCTTGGGCATGTTTATAGAATTCTTGATAAATTATTGTTGCTTTAAATAAATTTTTTCCAGTTTTGTCTCTGTGTTTTCTGTTAGTTTCTTTTACTTTGCCGCATTGTGTTTTTTCTGGCCACATCATACCAAGAAATAATGAACACCATAAACTTTTAAAACCATAGCAAGTCATAGAAAAGAATGTTTAAGAAAGTATTAAAAAATTAGTTGTTATTTTAATCGTAAAGCATCCAAATTCTGGGGGACGCTTGTTTCTTTTTTGTAAATCTTGTGCAGGGTTGATGCCAGGTTTATGGATTTAGATGCTTCGCCGTGGTTTAATATTATGTGGTCTGGCTTTGACTGCAGGTTTCCTACATAGCTTATAAGCTGGTTTCTGTCAGAGTGTCCTGAAAATCCTTCAACAGTCCTTATTTCTACTTCCATTTTTATCATTGTTGTGCCACCAGTTTTATTTGCCAGAGGAATGTCGCGCCATCCTTTTTGTATTCTGGAACCTAAAGTGCCTTGCGCTTGGTAGCCTATAAATATTAACATATTTTTTTTGTTGCTTGAAAGATGTTTCAGATATTCCATTATGGGCCCGCCGGTAATCATGCCGGATGTTGTGATTATGATTGAAGGGTCTTTTTCGTCAATTATTTTCTTTCTTTCAGTTTGGCTTTTGACTTCATTGAAAAGGTCTGATGTGAACGGGTTGTTGTTGTAGTGGAAAATCTGCCTTTGAAGATTTCTTGACAGGAATTCAGGGTATGTTGTATGTATTGCTGTTGCATCCCAAATCATGCCGTCAAGGTATATCGGAAAATTGAAATCAGGATTTCTTCGTGCATATTCTGCCAAAACAACCATTACTTCCTGCGCCCGGCCTACAGAAAATGCAGGAATTATTACTTTTCCTTTTCGCTTTATTGTTTCAGTTATTGCGGCTATAAGATTTGCGTCTGCTTCTTTTTTGGCAGGTATGAAGTCCTGCGGGCCGCCGTATGTTGATTCCATAAGAAGGGTTTCTACTCGTGAGAATCGTGTATATGCCGGTTCCAATAGTTTTGTGGGTCCAAATTTTAAGTCGCCCGTATAAAGGAGGTTGTGAAGGCCTTCGCCAATGTGGATGTGTGATAGGGCCGATCCTAAGATGTGCCCGGCATTCTGGAAAGTGAGACGCATATCCGGCGTAAGGTCACAAACTTCACCGAATTCAGGACTTATTGAATGCTTGATTGCGCTTTTTATGCCTTTTGAAGTGTAAGGCGCTTTTCCGGATTCTCTTTGAAGCACATCTATGTAGTCAAGTGTAAGCATGGCCATCAAGTCTCTTGTCGGTTTTGTTGTGTAAAGCGGTCCCGTATATCCGTATTCGTAAAGATAAGGCACAAAGCCGGAGTGGTCAAGGTGCGCGTGGGATACAACAACCGCATCAAGAGCGTCAAGATCGAATTCAGGAGCGTCAATGAACGGGTTTGTTCCCCCATTGCCTGAACCTACAGCAACACCGCAGTCAAGAAGAACTTTTGAGTCTTTTGTCTGTAAAAGTATGCATGAGCGGCCGACTTCCCTGAAGCTTCCAAGAGCAGAAATCCTGACCCAACCTTCTTTTGAGCCTTTGGATAGCTGTATTTTTTCGCCAATCCGGTTTAAGAACTGTTTTCTGTATGCTGCTTCTTCATGGACAATTTCTCTTGCTTTATTTACTATATCTGAGCTGTATGTAGGGATTCTTCTTATTTCCGGACCCCAATAGGTCTTTGACTTTATTTCCCTTAAGGTCTCACCATTTTTGCCTATCACAAGGCCTGGTTTTTTTGCGAAAATTAAAACGCGCCCAAATTCCGGCTCAAATATGATATCGCCTACTTCTGCCTCTTTAGGGATTATTTCCTCTATTTTCGCTTTGGCATCTTCAGCTTTGATTGTTATTGCAGCATCAGGCCTTATAGTTATTCTTTTTTTGTATTCTGCTACAAGGTCTTTTATGTCCTTAGAGCCGTTTAGGAAGCAATCCTTGCTTTTTGTGTAAAACACAATGTTTGAGCCCTCATAAAGGGCTTTTGTTATGTTTGTGGTTTTAGGCAATTTGTTCTTTAAGTCTTCAAGATTCATATTTATTTACTTCCGGTTATATGATTTTTCAAACAGAATTGTTTGTTGCAATATGTTTAGGTTACTTGTATCATTTTCTTTATTTTTTCTTTTTCAATCCATTCAATGCCTTTTTCTGTAATTACAGCAACATCCATGAGGGTTCCGCCGGAAAACACATCCCGTTCTCTTGCGGCTTTTATGGCTCTTAAGAGAAGACTAACCCCTTCTGTTGCAGTCATGTTTTTTTTGTAGCTGTCTTCAAGAACACCTACAGCGATAACAGATCCTGAGCCGCTGAATGCGTAGTCAGTTTCTTCGGAAAGCCCGCCTGCAGCGTCAATTGAATACAGTTGAGCCCCTCTTGCATCGTATCCTCCAAGAACCAACTGAACCATTTCAGGTACATATGATTTGTATGCGCCTCTTAAGATGTTTGATAATAGAGTTGCTGCTGCTTTTGTTGTGGTTGCTTTTTCCTGAGGCTCGTATAGCTGCATCTCTGCTTTCAAAATCCGTATAAGTGCCTGTGCATCGCCAACAGAGCCTGCAATTGTCATTGCCATCTTGTCTGTTATCTCATGCACTTTTTTAGCGTTTTTTGACGCAACCAAATGTCCCATGGTTGCTTTTTGGTCTGCTGCAAGAACAATTCCGTCTTTGCATACAAGCGCTACTGTTGTGGTTCCTGTCTTCAACTTTTCCGTAGTTATCACCTTTTAATTTTATGGGTTGAATTAATTTTTGTCCCTTTTTTACCTGTAAACACCTAAGAATGTTTAACCCACCAGAATCAGATACCTATGTATCCGTGTAAATCTTTATATGTGTTTCGGAGAAATCGGGTTTTAGAGTAATTTATTCAATATTCAAAATATTTTGGGTATGTTTCGCTTACAGGAAGCTCAATGGCCTTTATTTCGCTTAGGTCATTAAGGTCATTTGCCTTTACCATGCCGTCTGATACAGTATATAGCGTATCATCCATGTATAGAGAGCGTTTTACAGAGTATTTTGAGCCATAATAGTACCAGCCGCTTTTTAATAGCGAGTCGTCATCCTCGTTTGCATGCGTTATTTTTCCTTTAAGCTCTATTCCATTGCTTGTGTCTATATTAAATACGAATGCGCCCTGCCAGACATATTCGCCGTATGCCCATTCAGGCAGTTCGTCCGCGTATTTGGACTCGTCCATCTCTGCCAGAAGAATTGGAATTACAAGCAAATTCCTGTCTTTGCTGAAAAGGAATGCCTTGTGGTCGTGAAGCGCATAGGAATCTGTTCCCCTATCGCCTATAACATATGTTGATAATTCTTTTGGATTTTCAACATCAGTTACATCAAATAGCGCAAGCTTCACTCCCTGTTGCCAGACAAAATTCTTGGTTTCGGCCATCTCTGTTTCTTTTCCTATGCCGATTATATGGTTCTCATCATACGGGTGCAGGTAATCCGAATACCCGGGTATCTTGAGTTTCCCCAGGACTTTGGGGTTTTTGGGATTTGAAAGGTCTATCACAAAAAGAGGGTCTATTTTGACAAAAGTAACCATATATGCCCGCTTGCCCATAAAACGCGCAGAATATATAGTCTCCCCAGGCGCCAGGTCCTCAAGCGCACCCACCTGCTTAAGCTCGCTGTCAAGCACATATATGTGGTTCGCGGATGTCTGTGCGCCCATCCTTGTTATACGGCCTGTTGTTGTCGCAATCCTGAAATGATTGTCATATTCATCCATTGAAAATTGGTTTAATACATGCCCGGGCACAGTCCCTGTTGCCTTGTAGTTTATTTTGCCGTCTTTTATTGCTATTTTGTGCACAATTGTCTTTTCGCTCTCCTTTGCTATTTCGCGCTGCAACCCCTCCATTTTCTCTTCAACTTTTATCTCCAGCTCTCTTTCCTGCTCAGGCGTCAATGACTCTATGTATTCTACAAACACACCCCCTACAGCATCCATTTTTTCCGATGATGATGCATCTGACTCCTGTATCTGCGTCATTTCCCTTGAAACCGTTGCAGAAACAAGCGGGGTTATGACTGTATCAACCATACGCTCATAGAAATAAATTTCAGGAATCCTTTTCTGGTAGGTTATATAGATGTTGTCTTGCGACACATACATGTTCCGTGTTGCGCCCAAAAGATATATTTTACCCTCAACATCCTCTTTCTCATTTTGCGTGTTTACAGAAACTATGCTTGTGAATGAATATGATGTGTCCGGCATATCGAAATAATACACTTCAGGCGTTTTGTTCACAGTTGCGCCCCCAGCAGAGGTCATAATTCTGGGGACTATTATGCCGTCATCATAGTAAGATGTATACTGTGTCGCAATAATGTAAACCTCTTCGCCAATCATTCGCGAATCAAAGTAATTTCCGTCAACTGAGACAGTTTTTATGTTTTTTGGATTTTTTTTATCTGTTATGTCATACGATTCTGCAAAAGCATATGTTGATGAGCGCCTTTGAGGCATCATTTCTTTTGCAATGCCTATATCATTTTCAGGAGATACAGGGACTATATGATGCGTATATTTATTTCCAAGAACAACCAGCGTATTGTCATTGATATATAATTCCTGGGGGTTTCCGTCAATTGTGATATTTGAAATGAGTTTTGCGTTATCTGCGGGATATGCGTCAACAATTGAAAGTGTGTTTCCGGAAAGCGTGTATATGTATTTGCCGTCGTTTTTTACAATGTCTGCCTCATCTACACCTTCTACTTGTATATTTGTTGTTGAGAAGTCCCCTGCGCTTTGTGATGCCTCTGGCGCACTGCCTGCTGTATCGGACATTGATTTTGAGACCGTCATATCTGTTGTTGTTTCCATCATAATGTCGCCACGCCAATAATTGGTTTGTGTATTTTCTTTTAGAAATGTTTTTATCTCATCGTAAGAATTGAATTTCTTGATTCCGTCCTGCGTTTGTACGGGTGTAAAGTCCTCAGGATAAAATGTGACAACCGAAAGGAGCAGCAATGCCGCAACCCCTCCAAGCACAATTGCTGTTTGCACAGATTCAGATACCATAGCATAAATATTGTGTTTTTTAGTATATATAGGCATCTATTTGTTCGGGTGTTTGACCGCACAAGCAAACGAAACAAATATAAGTTATACATACCAACAAAACACGCGAATTTAAGAGGTGAAATAAATGCTTGCAGAAGAAAGGAAAATATTTGAAATCATGTCAAAGCCGGTTATTGTTATAGAGGAAGACAAAACAATACAGGAATCGGCATTCCTATTGCGTAAACACAACATAAGAGGCCTTGTTGTCGTGCGCGGCCATGATGCGCAGGGAATAATAACCGACAGGGACATAGTATCAAAAGTCGTGGCTGAGAATCTTGATCCGCGTAATGTTGCTGTAAAAGAGATAATGGTGCCTAAAATGATAACCGCAAAGCCCGACGAACTTATCAATGATGTTGCAAAAAAGATGTGCGCGAATAAGGTCGGCAGGATCCCTATTGTTGATGATGATGGAAATATTGTGGGTGTTGTAACTGAAACAGACATAACGAAATTATACCCTGCAATGATTGATGTGCTGTATGAAAGGACAAGCATTGAAGAGACGCCGGTTGTTCCTGAAAGAAAGCTTATGCAGGGGCGTTGCGAAGAATGCGACAACACCTACGATGATCTGGTGGAGGTGAATGGGCGCTGGCTTTGCAGGTCATGTTCTGAGAAGCACACAATTATCGGAACAAAATGATGTCGGTTTAGGTTTATATGCTTCTTGCCCTAAATATTTTTATGATAGATGTTATTGTTTTTGGTATTTTGGGAATGGCGCTTATACTTATAGCGTTTGTTCTTAATGAAATCGGCGGGCGTATAAGCAGGGATTCTGTAGAATACAATGCGCTTAATATATTTGGTGCCCTGTTTCTTTCATATTATGCATGTTCTATTGGGAGCATTCCATTTCTTATCTTGAATTCGGTATGGTTTTTGGTTGCCGCAATAAAACTTGGGAAACTATCAAAGGACATCATACACAAAGGCGCTTGAGGACACAACATCGCCAAGCCCAACTGTACTTTTTAATTTTTTTGATATTTTTGTAGGCACTGCGATTAAAAAATGATCCCCCATATCACATATGCCTGTTTCCAAAAAGCCATCACAAAGGCCTAATTCTTTTCGGGTTCTTGTAAGTTCTTTTATGCCTTGTTCGTTTAATTCTGTTTTTACTTTTTTTATGTCTGTAATTGAACCTACTGAACCGTTTGATGCTTTTACAGCGGCGCAAAGAAGCGCGAACAAAAGCCCGTCACGCATTTTTTCAGGGCTTGTCCCGTAATCTTTTGACAATAAAACCATGCAGTAATTGTATGTGTGCATATGAAGCCGTTGCAATTTCATTTTTTCAAAAAGTTCTTTTGCACCCATGTAGCATTCCAAAAGGGAATAGCTGCTTTTTTCTATTGCGCTCGCTTTTTTGCTTTTGCCTGTGGCTGAAAGTGTTTTTGCAAGCTCGACTTCATTTAAGCCCATACTGTGGACATGCCTTACAACAAAATCAAGAATCTCATCGGATACCTGGCGGTCTGTTACATATGCTTCCTCAACATGGATTTTAAGCTCGGGATTTACCTTTTTTATTTTTTCAATTTGTTTGTGCGCTTTTTCAAAGTCATTTTTATCATGGGCGCCAAGTGCCTGGAACCCTGAAATAATGGCGCGGTCCACAAGCTCGAAAAATGAAAGAAATTCATAGGTTGCGTTGTTGTGAAATCTTGGCTCTACGCCCTTTGGTCTTGTCGCAAGGATGAACCTGTCAGCACGCGGTGTTTTTTTGTTGAATAATGATGTGCCTTTTTTGTATTCAAAAATGTAGTTTGTTTTGGTCTCTTCTGTTTTTTTTGCATCTTTTAGTTTTTTAAGCCCGTCAGTGTTTGGCACAATCAATGTTTTTGGAAGAAGAAGCGCCATTTTTTCTGAAAGTTTTGGTGTTGAGAACACAACTCTTAAGCCCAGATTATCGAGGAACTTGGACATTATGCCCGCCTGCCCGCCTATGCGGTATTCGCAGATATTGAATGTGTTTTCAATCCACTGTGTCAGTTTTTTGTTGTTTGCTGCGAGTTCCATCTCTTTTGAATCCATTATGCTTTTTGCAAGAACCTGCAAGAATTCTTTTTGCGTGTTTATGTTTTTTGGCTCTTTTTTTAGGAGATTGTCTTTTGTTATGTTGTTTTCTGCAAGAATTTTTTCAAATGTTTCGTCAATGTATATTATTGCATCAATGTTTGCGTTGAAGCCCACAAATACATTTGACGGATGGATTACCCTGTCTTTTCTTGCTATCCGCGCATAATGTCTTTTCCATGATTCTTTTGTGTTATTCATTGTGTTTTCCTCTTTAGGTATTCTTCAATAAATATTTTCGTGCTTTTGTTAAGATTGAGTTTATGGGCATCTTCTGGCGCAATCCATACGAACTCTTCTGCCTCGCGCGCCTCAAGTATGACTTTGCCGGGGTTTGCCTTGCAGATAAAATCAATGAATATGAAGTGCTTTTCAGTGTTGAATCCTGTATCTTTCATGTTTGTTCCTTCCTGTATCATGAAAAATTCTATGTCTTTGATATCTAAGTTTGTCTCTTCCTTTATTTCCCGCTTTAATGCTTCCTCCATAGTCTCGCCTATTTCAATATGCCCCCCGGGCACGATATATTTTCCATTGAACTTAGGGGATTTTATAAGAAGGATTTCGTTGTTGTCATTGAAAATGAGGGGACCAACAACCGGCTCGGGATATTGTTTCATGATAATGATTTGGGTCTTGGGGTATATAAAATTATATAAAACACAAAGGATAGAAGAATATCTATGGCGCTTCGAGGACCAATACGGGATATATTATCAATTTATCTTGGATACAAAGTCATTGCGATGTGGGCCTTTAAGGCAGAGATGACGACAAACACAGGCATTGCAGCGATTCTTTTGCTTCTGCTATCCATCTGGTTTGTATGCGAACGGGTAGGGATTTTGCCTAAGTTATAGGGCTTTGAAATAAACGCAATTTTTGTATCTGCAAGACCAGTTTCTAATAATAAATAATTTACTTTTTTGTAGGATAAAGCAGGCGCTCTATTGGTGTGACGATCATATCCCCACCACCCAATATATTTAATTCCGGACTTATTTCTTTTATTTCGCTTTCAGGCAAAACTACATATACATCTGATCCGCCTGAAGCGAGAGGGGCAATTGATGGGTCATAGCCATTATTTTCAAGAAAGAACACAAGGGGATCAATTTTTTCAGGTTCAATAACATTTATCTTAAGTTCTTTAAGTGAGTCGTTGTGATTTTCTGCCATTACGACACCTTTAAATTGTTCTAAAAGGTCGTTGATTTCAGTCTTGTGGCTTAGGTATTTGTCTGAATTTACAATAACAATCTGTTGTGATGTCATTAGAGTTTCTATTGTTTTGCAGCCATTTGCTTCTAATGTTTCGCCGGTTTCTACTGTTTCTACGATAAGGTCCGCTTCCGGTCTCTCACCAACAAGCAATGCTTCTGTTTTTCCTGCGGGTTTATATACATCAACAGTTAATCCAAAATTATCAAATATGTACTGTTTTGTTATTTCAGGATATTCTGATGCTATCCGCGCACTAATATTTCCATCAACTTCAAAGAAATCAACAAGTGTAGTTACATCCGGATATCTTTCATTCGACACAACTGCTTCAAGTTTGGTTGGTCTGCCATCAAAAGTATAAATACTGGATACATCCCTGTTTTTTGAGGGGTATTTTAACATAAATTCTTTAAATATGTCCTGACCTACAATTCCCATATCGCCGTATCCTTCTGCTATTTTAAGTGGTTGGTCTTGCGGGCGAATTTGCTTAAAGTCCCATAACTTTGAATTTGTTTTAATTTCATATCCTCTTTCAGATTTAACAGGATTGAAACCAGCACCCTTAAGAAGATTAAGAACAACTTTTTCAGAATGCCCATCGGCTACATACATCAAGTTTTTTGAATTATCAGTCATTTCTATCAAGTAGTTAATATAAGCAAAATTATTTAAATGTTCTGTTTGGCAATCTAGAAAAATTATTTTTCGACTTTAAACATCTTCCCGTGCCCCGGGATGACCCAATCCGCAATATTAAGAATCTTTTTCCTGCTTTCAATCAGTTGGTTCATATCTCCTGAGTGCGCAGGATCTTCCTTGTTAATATCGATAACCTGCTCTTCATCATCCACCCACCAGAAGACATCGCCTGCAATAACATATATGCCTTCATCGGTCTTTACAACAAGAGCGCAGTGCTCGGGCGTGTGCCCCGGGACCTGGATTATTTCAAGGTCAGTTTCTGGAATCCTGTTGCCATGTTCAACCTGGTGGTCGCCAGTGTATATTTCATCGGTTGTGATTACTTTCGCGTTTTCAAAAATACTTGTTAAAAGCGTGTGGTCTGTGTGGTTGTGGGTGTTTAATACAAAATCAATATCCCCTGTTTTTAATTTGTGTTTTTCAAGAGCATCAAGAAGTAGTTTCCTGTTACATCCTGGGTCAACTATTATGTTTTTGCTGTTGCTTGTAACAAGTGTTACATTCGAGCTTGCATTCCAGCCGTTTTCAATTTTTTTTGCGTATCCTTCAACAAGAATTTCTATTTTTGTCATGGGTTTATATTTTAGAATAATGGTTTATATTGCTTTCTATTATTTTCAATCACCGGAAACTGCCGGCTTAAGCCGGCATAAGGAGGCGTTGAAATTTCGGAAATGCATAACGCATTTCCTGCATTTCAGAAACCCTTAAAATTCCTTTTGAATTTTAGGGTCCCGAAAATCCTTTTTAGGATTTTCAAGGATACAGGAAATTTGCGAAGCAAATTTCTGAAAAGCTTGAAACTTAAACCAAGCAAATCATTTTCAGCCGCAGGCTGAAAAGCTTCGAACGAAGTGAGATGACCGACTGAAGTCGGTGGTCTCCCTGAAGTTTCATGATCCTTCCATAAATTTCGGCCCTATGGTGGTTGCAAGAAAACCGATTATTTTGTATTTGATTGAGCTAAAAAAACCAATACCTTTGTATGTTATATTTCCATTCTTTAGTGCCTCAAATGGGTCTAACTTGTTTTCTGCCAGGTTTTTTACAGTTTCAAAATCTGTTGAAATTTCAAGTGTTGGTTTCTCATTTTTGCCTTCGCCAATGCTTTTTAAAGAACCGTCGTTAAGTTCGATTTTGTAGTCGCCAAAATCCTCTATTCTGATATTCACCCGCTCGTTTCCAAAGAGCTTTTTTATCACTGGCTCTTCGGCCATTACAGCCTCAATAGCTTTTTTGGTATCGTTCCCATATTCAAGAATCATCAGGTTCATTGATTCTTTTAAGAAATCGGCGTCGTAATTTTCTAAAGTCTTTGCATCTTCAATGTCGAATTGCGAAATATTTTCTGTCTGCTGTGCATGTGCAAAAGAAGAGATTACAATAAATGCAAATGTAAAAAACAATAAACTGTGTTTGATGTTCATGTTTGGATATTTGGTTCTTCGGGCTTATATGTTTTACTGGTTTCATTTTTGTTTTTTTCCCTGTACTGCCTGTATTTTTCAATCACCCATGTTATAAGCTCATTTAATGATGTGAATTTGTCCCTGTCAATCAAAAGAACAAGAATTGAGGAAACAAGAATGCTTGAGAATATCCCGCCCACAACAATGTTTGTGAAAATCACGAGATTTGTTGTTTCTGTAAATGCGATGTTTGCTCCTACAACAGAGAGCATTACTGTTGGGGTAAGCCCTTTGGCGCACATAGCGTCAAGAATATATGTGTCTTTTTTGGTCATTTCCCCGTTTTTGACAATTCTTCTTACAAATGTTCTTGTAATGTATGCGATGATGAAAAACACGGTTCCGTATAATAGGTATGTCCACTGGCTGAAATCAACAAGTATGCCTAGATATACGAAAAGGAATGTGCGTATAAGAAAACTAATGTCTTTGAAAAAGTGCTTTGTCTCTAATCCCATGAGGCTTACGGTTTCTTTTTGTTCTTTGTAAAGGAGCCGGCTCCAGATTGTGACATTTCCAAGCATTATTGAGAACACAAATATTGTTATGACTCCGTTTGCATTGACATATTCCGCAAACGCGTAGAGTGTTACTAAAAGCGCCATAGTTGCTATAGGCGCGCTGCTGTAG